>CBEVZO010000391.1:0-4577 GCA_965554365.1 uncultured Anaerolineae bacterium | reverse complement strand
TGCGGAACTGCGGCTGTTGACCAGATATTCCGGGTTGAAAACCAACCCTGCCACACGGAATTCGACCAGTTCTCCGGCGATGATGACATGCAGCATATCGCCCGGTACGATGTCCTGTACTTTGGCGAACGATTCCAGCACCAGCAGTTCACGCGCCACCTGAATATCGTCCCCCTGCACCACCGCGTTACGATTCACCGCAGCGGGGCGGTCATCTGGCACAGAGATCAGGCGTAGATTCACGAGATACTGTTGATCGGGATCGGCTTGAATGCCGCTTTCCACGATCAAGCGTCCCTCGGCCCCAGTCACGCCAGGGATTGTACGGATTTGCGTTACCACATCCGGCGATGCGGCCTCATCAAGTTGCACCTGTAAATCCATGAAGCGTTGTTGGTCGTAGGTGCGGTTGACCGAGTCCACAAGATTCACCGCTGCCGGATACATCGCGCCATAGAAGGCTGTGCCCAGTGTGACTACCAGCCACACCGCGAAAAACTGGCCCCAATTAGCGCGCAGATCACCGATAGTTTTGCGTCGTAAGCTCTTCAACATGGCGCACCTCTACCACTCAATTTCATGCGGTTCGTAAGGATCGGGGTTTGTGATAACATTTTGCACTTTGCCGCTGCCCATGCGGATCACACGATCACCGATAGCGGCAATCGCGGAGTTATGCGTTACTAGCACAAACGTCTGTCCGGTTTCGCGGTTCAGCGCGCGCATGGTTGTCAGTACATCAATACCGGTCTGCACATCCAGGCTGCCGGTCGGTTCATCAGCGAGTACGAGGGTAGGGTGTTTCGCCAACGCCCGCGCCACCGCAACCCGCTGCTGCTGTCCGCCGGAAAGCTGGCCGGGATACGAAGCCAGCCGGTCGCCCAACCCCACGCGGCTTAACATCTCCGCCGGATCATGCCCGCGCCCGTTACCCATCTCTGCCGAAAGCGCCACATTTTCCAACGCGGTCAAGGTCGGCAGTAGATTAAAGAACTGGAACACAAACCCGACCTTGTGACGGCGGTAGGCGGTTAGTTTGCCATTTTTCAGGCGCGCGATATCTGCACCGCCGACGATCACTGCGCCGCTATCCGGTGATTCCAATCCGCCCAGAATGTTCAGCAGCGTGGTCTTGCCGCTGCCACTCGGCCCCAACACAACCACGAATTCCCCCGCAGCAATGTCGAGCGAAATACCGTCGAGCGCCGTGATGATGGTCGAACCCATGCGATAGGTCTTGCGTACATCGCGCAACACAATGTCACTCATGCGATTTACCCTCCCCAGTGCGTCACGTTATGGTCTACGGTATAGTTTGTAATGTAATATTACGTTTCGTAATTAGACTAGCACGATCAACCACAAGCTGTCAACCCGCGCCCTGTAAAAACCCTATAAACACCGCCCGTGTGACGCTCAGAATTGCGCATTCGAGCAAAATCACATATCATAGTTACGCAACGTAATATATCGCAGCATAGCGCAATGGTATAACGAAACGAGTGGTATAGTATGAGTCCCAAACAGGCCCGCGAGTTGACCACGTTAGAACAGATTGTGCTGGGATTGATCAGCATCGAACCGCAGTCCGGCTACAGTATCATCAGCAGTCTTGAAACTAACACCCCCCGCTGGAGCGCCAGCCCCGGTTCAATCTATCCGATCCTGAAACGCCTGGAGAAACAAGGGCTGATTGTGGGCGAATTAGAGATGGTGCATGAAACACGCCCCCGCAAAATGTACACGCTGACGCCCGAAGGTGAAGCGGCGGTTGACGCTTGGCTGCGCGGCCCGTTGACCTGGGGCGAAGTGCTTGATGAGCGTGATGTGGTGTTGATCAAGTTCCTGTTCATGGAAAAACGACTGTCGCGTGCAGAGGTGATCACATGGCTGGACGAGTACGAACGCCTCACGGATGAATACGACGCACCACGTCGCACCTTCGCCGAAGCATTGATCAGTGGCTCAACCCTCCACCAGCAATTGATCCACGAGGTCACGCTGATGGAACTGAATATGCAGCGCACCTGGATTCAACTGGCGCGTCGCCGCCTGGAAAACACACCGGAGGATTGAACGCAGCCGTTCATACTCATTGCGCCGGGCCAGATAGCTCATTGCGGACTGTATCAATCAAGTTAGACACATTTTTATTACCCCTATCTTTAAAATAGGCGTTACTATTAGCGTAGCTGTCGGTTATTCACGTCAACAGGAGGCGCTATACTCATGCAAAAAATCGCAGTTGTGACCAACGACGCCAGGACCATCAGTATGCACTTTGGACGTGCGGCGCATTATCTTGTGTTCACGGTTGAAGATGGTGCGATTACCAGCACCGAACTCCACGACAAGCTGGGCCACCGCCAGTTCTTGCAGGAGCAGCACATCCACACCCAGGCCGCAGACGCTGATCATGAGCATAACTACGATCACAACCATGATCACGGGCACGACCACGATCATGGGCACGGACACTCGCACGGCCAGGGACACGGCTTCGGCAAGAACGCAGACCGCAAACACGTTCTGATGATCGAGGCGATCACCGACTGCGAAGCCGTGTTGGTACGCGGTATGGGGCGCGGGGCCTATCTCGCGATGGAAACTGCCAACATCACGCCTATCGTCACTGGCATTCCCGACGCCGAAGCCGCCGTCAAGTCCTATATTGCCGGAGACATTGTCGATCACACCGATAAGTTGTATTAATCAAATCGCATAAATTGGGAGGTGCTTATGATTACGATTCGCTGTCTGGTTGAAAATCATGCGCTGTCAGAGTCCGCGTTGCGTGCCGAGCATGGGATCGCGTGGCACATCGAAACGCCTGCCGGACAAATCCTGTTTGACACCGGGGCCAGCGGCGACGTGCTGCT
The DNA here is from genome assembly GCA_965554365.1 of uncultured Anaerolineae bacterium. Classification (GTDB taxonomy): domain Bacteria; phylum Chloroflexota; class Anaerolineae; order Aggregatilineales; family Aggregatilineaceae; genus CAYRNY01. The sequence continues at coordinate 1,698 of CBEVZO010000391.1, read as the reverse complement.
GCACAACGCGGCACTGCTCGGCGTGGACTGGACTCATATCGATGCGCTGGCGCTGAGCCATGCGCATTACGATCACACCGGGGGGCTGCCAGCAGTGCTAGATCGTGTGCGGCCCAATCTGCCGCTGCACGCCAGCCCCGACTTGTTCCGCCCGCGTTACAAAACGACCGATGACGGACACAAATTCATCGGCATTGCACTGTCGCGCGAGGAAGTCAGCGCCCACGCCAATCTGCAACTGAATGCCGCGCCCACTGAGATTCTGTCCGGCGTGTGGACCACTGGCGAAATCACGCCGCGCTATACGTTCGTGGGCGGCAGCGAAAAACTGGTCGTGCGCGACGGGGACGACTGGCAGCTCGATCCGTATCAGGACGATCTCTCACTCGTGGTGCAGGCTGCCGACGGATTGATCGTGCTGCTAGGCTGTGGGCACGCGGGGATTCTGAACATTCTGGCGCATGTCAAACGGCATTTCGAGGGACCAATCCGCACAGTGATGGGCGGCACACATCTGCTCAGTGCCGACGAGTCGATGTTGGCGCAAGCTATCGAGGAAATCGACGCGCGTTACGATGCGCCGCGTCTGTATCCCAATCACTGCACGGGTGAGAAGGCGTATGCCACACTCGCGTCGGCGTTTGGCGACCGCGTGCAGCCCTGCCCGGCAGGAACTGTGTTCACCTTCCCCACCGCATAACACACGTTTTTTCCTACGCTCCTAAACCGAGGCCAAACGCTCAAGCGAAACTTCCCGCTTGGCCCCGGTTTGTGACATGCTTGACACCGAATATGGGTTCGCCTATAATTGTTAAAATCCGAACTATTGTGCGAAAAGAGCACGGAGTGATACGCTATGCCGACCAATAACCTCTCCGCAAGACAGAAAAAAATCCTGGCGTTTATCGGAAAATTCCTGGGGGAAAAGGGCTATCCACCCACCATCCGCGAGATCGGAAAAGCGGTGGGCATCGCCTCAACCTCAGTTGTGAATTACAACCTGAATAAGCTGGTCGAGCGCGGCTATATTGAGCGCGTGCCCGAAGTCTCGCGCGGGCTGCGGCTAGTAGATCAGGGCGAGGAGATCGCGCTGTCCGATACACAGCATGTCGCGTTTGCCGATTCCAACGCTGTGATGGGTGTGCCGTTGGTCGGGACAATTGCCGCCAGCGCCCCGGTGACGACGCCGGAAGACTTCGGCTACTATTACGACACGGACGACATGATCGACGTGCCGCTGCACATGCTCGGCGTGGAAGATCAGAGCGAACTGTTCGCGTTACGTGTGACCGGCGATTCGATGATCGACGCGATGGTCGCCGAAGGCGATGTGATCATTCTCCGGCGTCAGAACACAGCGCGCAGCGGCGATATGGTCGCGGTGTGGCTCAGCGAGCGCGGCGAAACCACGCTCAAACACTATCACCCGGACGGTGACCAGGTGCGTTTGCAGCCCGCCAACCCGACGATGGACCCCATTTATGTACCTGCCGATCAGGTCAACATTCAGGGGCGCGTCCTGGCCGTGCTGCGGACACTGCACTAAGCCACAACGCACACCAACAGCAAGACACAACTACGCTTGCCGGTCCGTTGCTCCGTGCTGGTGCAGGCTGTTGAGTCTGTGATACAGGCGCAAAAACACACCTGGGGACAGATCAATAATCCATTCCCAGGTTTTTTGTTGCTTCAACGCCA
>CBEVZO010000390.1:0-4589 GCA_965554365.1 uncultured Anaerolineae bacterium | reverse complement strand
AGCACCTTTGACAAACATGAGATTCTGCAACACGTTTCAGAGGTTGTGCCCAAACTACTGCCTTGCACCACCGTGTTCGTAATCTTGTACACGCCAGGACATGTGTAGATGCGGGTGTTTGATCTAAGGCCCACCATGCCACCCGTCGAATACATGCTGCCGGTAGCCGGATCGAGTATTGAGGTTATTCTGCGACAACAGGCCCCGCTGCTGGTAGCTGATCTACAGAGTTCCACCTATACCGATCATAAATATCTGGTGCAAGAACAAGCCCAGGGGACGTTGGTCAGCGTACCGCTGCTTACCAGCCAACGACCATTAGGCATCATCAGCATTGCGCACAGCCAAACCCACACTTACACACCCACCGACTCAACGCTGCTACAACAGATCGGAACGCAGGTCGCCATTGCGCTCGAAAACGCACACTTATTCAAAGCTACCCAACAGCGCGCGGCATTTGAAGAATCGTTGAGTGACATCACATCCCGCCTGCAACAACAATCCGACCTACGGGTAATGCTCGAACAAACCATGCGCGATCTAGGACGTGTGCTAGGGGCCAATCGCGCACGGGTACAGTTGCGGATGATGCCGCACACCAACACACCAAAAGCAAAAGAGTAACATTATGATCTACAATTTTTTGCGCGCAGCGTTCCCGCAACTTGGTACACCTCGCACCGCCCGCCGCTGGCGCATGGCGGCGTGTTATACCGTGATCGTCGCCTATCTCATCCCCCACGTGCCGCTGCTGCTCACTCCTACCGATTTCGCCCAACAGCTAGGCCTCGCCACAGACGCATGGGGTCTGCTCATAGCCTTACTGCTGTTGGGAGCCATCACGGCATACTGGCAAACCCGCCAAAATCAAATGGAATGGGCTGCGCTGATTATCGTGAGTGTGCTGTTGGCAGAAAGCACGCTGTTTTTGCTGCGTGGCGCATGGGACACGCCTATGGGCTGGGGCGCACTCTGGGTGGGTCTGGGAACGGCCAGCATCCTATTCCCGCAACGTGAACATCGCCTTGCCAGCGGCATCGCCCTGCTAATTGCTGCCGCCGGTTGTTTTCAAGACTTCAATAATCTGAACACCACAGCGCAGACAGAGCGGGCGGTGATCTGGCTGGTGACATTCAGTTGGCTGTTGGGACTGGCGATCAGCATTCGCGCCGCCGTCTATAGCCGTAATGCTTCCCGCGCTACCCAACCTGACTCTGCCAGTGCAGAAATCATGGCAGTCGGTCAACGCATCACCACAGAGGTGTTTGCGCGCTCCGAATTAAACATTTTGCTGCAATCTCTCGCGGAAGACCTGGAACATCGCTTCCTGCGCGTCCACCATGTACACATTTACCTGACTGACGCGGACAACAATCAGGCTGTGCTTCATGCGGCAACCGGTCCCATAGGGCAACAACTACTGCATCAGGAATATCAACTGGAAGTCGGGGGATTGAGTCCGGTAGGGCGCGTCACGCTGAACGGGCACACGTTGCATGTCGCCGATTACCACAAAGAGACAATCCACAAACCCAGTGAGTTGCTGTCTGACACCCGCAGCGAATTGGTGCTACCTTTGCACGGTCCAGACCAACGAATGCTTGGTGCGCTGGATTTGCAGAGCCGTGAGAGCGACGCCTTCAGCGAACGTGACACCACTGTACTCACCGCGATTGCCACACAGCTTGCGCTGGCCGTTGATGCGCTACAACTCCACGCACGGACAGAACGCAGCATCCGCGAGAACCGCGCACTGTACCAACAGACTCAGATGAACCTGCGTGAGATTGAGCGCCTCAACTACCAACTTACCGGGCGGGCATGGAGCGACTATCTGCGGCAGCAAGCCGATTCCACCGCGCTGACGCTTGATCTCGCCACCGGCAAAATCACCACTGAGGCCGAATGGACTCCGGCGCTCAACGAAGCCGCCACACACCATCAGGCCGTCACCATCACACAACAAGGGCAGCGCGTCGTCGCTCTGCCGATCACCATCCGCAACGAAGTGATCGGGGCGATGGAGTTCGAGCTGCCCAGCGATGATGAACTGCCCGAAGCTGCGCTGGAACTTGTGGCGGCGGTCGGGCAACGGTTGGGTCTGGCCCTGGAAAACCGGCGGCTCTTTGATGAAACCCAGCGCATCGCACAGCGCGAAACGCTGATCAACGATATGGGGACCGAACTCCAATCAAGCAGCAGTGTCGAAGCGATCATCCAGCAGACCGCGCGCCACTTGCAGGAGATGCTGGCTGCCGAGCAAGTTACGATCCGGTTAAGCGCAGATGATAACGACAGCACCACCTAAACGGGGCATCAGGAGACGCACCACATGACCAAACTGCTCCAATTCTTGTTTGTCATTCAACACGACTATCGCGACGCAGCGCAAGAAACGCGCGCCCGGATTTTGTTACCGCTGATTAGCCTGATGGCAATCCTGGTGACGAACTTCGGTGTGTATCTGACCGTCAGCAGTCTGGTCGGGATCAGTGATCCCTCCGACGCCATCGAATACAGCACGGTTGTGATCCCGTTGTTAATTGCGTGGATGGCAGGAGCCGTATGGCTAACACAGCGCGGTCACTTGCAGATCGCAACGGCGATGATCACCCTATTCCTGACACTGATCGCCGTCAACAGCCTGGCAACGAACGGTATCACACCAGGGGCGGTGATGACTGTACCGCTGCTGCTCACATTCATCGGGCTGGCCTACGGATCATGGGGCACAATCCTGATCCTGCTGCTAAGTTGGATTGGGTTACCACTGATCGCGCGGCTGCAAGCTGATGGCGCACTCGTGGCAGCAGAGGCCCCCTATGACGACCTGCTGCGCGAAGCATTGCTTAGCGCGCAGATGCTCACGCTCACCGCATTACTGCTGTGGCTGTTCACGTGGAATTTGCAGCGCACACTAAACCGCGCCACCCGTATCGCGGCGCAGACCCGCGCCACCGCATCCACAGGGCAAGCTATCGCACGCATTTTGAACATGGAAGAACTGCTCGCCAGCGCCGTTGACTTGATCCGCGACCGTTTCGCCTACTATCATGTCCAGATGTTCCTGCTCGATGACGCAGGCGAACACGCTAACCTTGCCGCCAGTACCGGCAATATCGGGCAGCGCCTACTAGCTCAGGGATTCCGTATCCCCGTTGGATCACATACCATTGTCGGTGAAGCAGCGGATACTGGCACTGTGCAAACCGTAGCGGACATTACGCAGACCAATTATCAGCACCCCGACCAACTACCGAATACACGTGCTGAGTTGGCTCTACCGTTGATCATCGGTGAAGATGTGACCGGTATTCTCGATATTCAAAGCACCCGCGCCAATGCGTTTGGGGAAGAAGACATCGAAGCGATGCGTATTATCGCAAACCAGGTCACGCAGGCGCTTAACAACGCCCGTTTGTTCGAAGCGCAACAGCGCAGCCTGCTACAAAACCGGCGGCTGTTCATCGAGAGTGAAACCAACCTGCGCGAGATCGAGCGCCTCAACCGGCAGCTTACCGCTCATTCCTGGCAGGAATATATGCTGGAACGGAGCGCTGACCGCTTGAGTATTCGACTGATCGGCGATCAACTGGATACGGGAGTAAGCGAGTGGACGCCGATCATGAAACAAGCCTACGACCGTCAGCGCACCATGAGCAAAAAGGATAATGGGGTCCATACCCTGGCCGTTCCGATCACGATTCGCGGCGAAACAATAGGTGTCGTCGAAGTCAAACTCAGCAGCGACCAAAATCCCACCGAAGCGCGCAATATGCTGCAAGCCGTCATCGACCGCATGGCGTTCAGCCTGGAAAATGCGCGCCTGTTTGAACAAGCACATCTATCTGCCGAACGCGAGCAGCAGATTAACCAGGTATCCGCTCAACTCCAGGGCATGACCAATATCGACGACGTGCTGATGACCGCCGTACAAACCCTGGGCGAAGTGCTTCAAGCAGAGTCCGGCACGATCCGGTTGGCCGGACGCGACACCATCGCGGCGGTGGCGGAATCGCCAGTGGACAAACGTCGTACCCAACCCATATCCCGGCCTGCCGATCTGGATAGCACAACGACAGCGCGAAACACAGCACAGGATGAAGAATAGAGTGAACAGTATACAGAGTACACTCACTAAGCTTACGACATTGCGCACCACCTATGACGACCTCATTGCACAACGGCAAGCGCAACGGTTGTTGCTCGTCAATCTGGCATGGATCACGATTGTGTTGGCATTTATCCCTCTGCTGATCTGGTGGGCGCTTGATAAACCCATCGATGCTGCCACACCCTATATACCTGTCACGCTCCTTATAGGCCTCATCATCCACCAACACTTGCACACCGGACAGCTTGAACGCGCGCGCTGGTTATTTGTGATCAACATCGCTAGCGCCTCGCTGCTCGCCACATTTCCTGAGTATCGCGTTGACTCGCCCATGATTGTGTTGTTGCTGCTGCCCTTGACAGCGGCGGGGGTGCTGCTCCAACGTCAAGGCTTGATCACACTGTCCATCGTCCTGATCGGATTGGTGATCCTGGGCGGCGTTGTGCAGTTGGCGAGCGACATGGAGCCCACG
>CBEVZO010000389.1:0-4590 GCA_965554365.1 uncultured Anaerolineae bacterium | reverse complement strand
GTTTGATCCCAGAAGGCCTGGAATTTGCCCAATCCCATATCCGTGTACGGGTGCTTGAACCCTTCTTCATACACGGCGAACCCGCAGGTCACAATATCCGCCCCGGCAACCGCCGCATCAACGATCTGGCGCGCGTTGCGCACAGCGGCCACGATGATCTCGGTGGCATAGCGGAAGTTGTCGCGGATGGCGACAATTTCCTGCATCATGTCAAACGTCGCTTCGGCGTTCGTTTCCTTCCAGCCGATAAACGGCGAGACGAAGAACGCGCCCATACGCATCGCCTGGAGCGCCTGCATCGCCGAGAAAGCCAGCGTCAGGTTGGCGCGCACACCTTGCGCCTTGAGATCCGCCACCGCTTTGTATCCAGCTTCGGTAGCGGGCAGTTTGATCACGAAATTGGGCGAGATTTCGGCCAGCTTAGCGCCTTCAGCAACCATCGCTTCAGCTTGATCGTGGTGCGGGTTGACTTCCACTGAAATGGTCTTGTCCGTGCCCTTGAACAGCCCGGCGATATCGCGGATCACCGTCATGAACGGTTTACCGGACACCTGGACATGACGTGGATTGGTTGTCACACCGTCGATATGCCACATCGTCAATGCATGTTCGATCTCATGCACGTGCGCGCTATCTAGAAAAAACTTCATCGGTTGTCACCTTAGATAATTTTTCAACTTGATAAATTAATCCCAGCGCTAAAAAGCGCCTGCGGATACACATCGTGATGCTGGTCGTAGGGGTGCTGCTCTGCCGCACCCTGGACTTCGGTCAAATTGGGTGCGGTAGAGCCGCGCCCCTCCCAATCCGCGTGACTTACTCCATCCCACCGTTCAGGTTCAGGACCATCAGTCGCATCTCGGTCATTTCTTCGATCACGTAACGCGGACCTTCGCGCCCAACGCCCGAACCCTTGACGCCGCCATACGGCATCTGGTCCACGCGGAAGGTCGATACGTCGTTCACCTGCAAGCCACCGACCTCCACCAGTTCAAACGCGCGCATGATGCGGTTGACGTTTTGGGTGAAGACGCCGGACTGCAAACCGTAATCGGTATCATTGGCTAAGCGGATCGCCTCGTCGAAATCGTCGTAAGGCGTGACGGTAATTACCGGGGCGAAGATTTCCTCGCGATTCACGCGCATGTCAGGCGTGGTGTTTGCCAGCACGGTGGGCTGGAACAGCGTGCCTTCGCATTCGCCACCCAACAAGACCTCTGCGCCTTGCTCAATCGCTTCCTGCACCATCGCGAAGGAGTCCGCTGCCGCTTTTTCGTGGATCATCGGGCCGACTTCGACCTCAGGATCGCGGGGATCGCCGACCTTAATCGTGCGGATGCGGGCGAGCAGTTTTTCGAGCATCGTGTCGTAGATCGGGCGGTGAATGAGCACGCGCTGCACCGAGATGCAGTTCTGACCGGCGTTCGTGAATCCGCCCACCGCGATGCGGCTCACCGCGTAATCCACATTACCGTCTTTGTGGACGATAGCAGCGGCGTTCCCACCCAGTTCCAGCCCGACGCGCTTGCGCCCGGCGACACTCTTGAGATGCCAACCGACCTCGGAACTGCCGGTGAACGACATATACGCGACACGCGGATCAGTGACCAGCGATTCGGCCATGCGACCAGGGCACATGAGGTAGCTTAGCGCTTCCGGCGGATAACCTGCCGCCAGCGTCATCTCGGCCAGCAGCCAGCCGGAAAGCGGCGTCGTGGTGGCGGGTTTGAGGATGAACGAGTTGCCCGCCGCAATCGCCGGGGCCAGCTTATGCACCGAGAGGTTCAGCGGGTAGTTGAACGGTGAAATGCCCACCACCGGTCCCAGCGGCAAATGACGGATGAAGCCATGCCTATTTTCGCCCGCGACCGTCCAGTCAATCGGGATGATCTCGCCGTTGATGCGTTTGGCTTCTTCGGCGGCGACACGCACGGTTTCTTTCGCGCGCCCAGTTTCGCCCGCCGCGACATTGCGTGTTTTGCCGCCCTCGATCACCAACGCCTCGATCAGTTCATCGGTGCGCTGTTCCATCTGATCCAGCAGGTTGTACAGAATCGTGGAGCGCGCGTGCGAGGGCAGCTTGCGCGTGATCTCGAAACCGCGTACCGCCGCCGCGATGGCGTCTTCCATATCTTGTTCGGAGGCCTGACAAATCTGGCCCACTACTTCGTTGTTATAAGGAAAACGAACGTCAATAATCTTGTCGCTGGTGCGCCACTCGCCACCAACTAAATTTGGACGGGGATCGGTCATGATTTGCTCCTCTAGCATATGATCATAGAGATCATGGTAATCATGAAACACACATTACAACCGTAGTACAGGGATTTTCAGCATCCGCGCCAACGCGAGCAGCGCGTCCACATGGTCGCCATACGTCAGCGCGAGGTGGTGTTCCAGCCCTGCACCCAGGATCGTGTCGAGTACGTCGCGGGCCGGGTTTTCAAAACGTACTACGCCCGACGTGCCTGTGAAGCTGATCGGCGCTTGAACCACCTCGCCACGCCCGACCACCAGCCGGAACTCGCCGGTCGCTTCGCTCAGTCGCGCTAAGGTAACAACACCTGGCTTGAGCGGAAATTCCATCAGCAGGGGCAGTTGGCGGTTAGAGTGAATTGTCGCGCGCGGTGCCACTGCCGGGTCAGCCATCGCCAGCGGCGCTTTGCCACAGTGCCAGAACACCGCCGTGTTTTGTTCCATGTCAAACGACACGATGTCGTTGCCAAACGCCGCTTCACCGCTCAACGCTTGCAGGATCAACTGCGTGATCGCGCCATTCACGTCCGCCTCGCAGGCCGCCGGGGTCATGTCATCATTGAGCAGCGACAACGCGCCACACGCCGCGCAACCCAGACCGGTGAAGAATTCCGGCCAGCAGCGCACCGCAAAACCGCTCAATCGGCGCTCTTGCGCCAGTTCGCGCAGCCGGGTATAGGTGTTCAATGTGCCGCGCAGCGCCGCCTGATCGACCTGACTCAACGCTGCGACCTGTGTATCCAGTTCACGCAGCACCGACTCCGCTTTGTGCGGCTCCATTGCGCGAATCTCGTCGAAGGTGGTTTCCAGATCAAGTTGGACCACATCCACGCCGAAAGTGTCCTGTAGTTTTGCATAACTCACGCGGCAGGTGTCGAAGCCGTCCGGGTGTTCGCCCAAGCGCCCGATGCGTGCGCCGTTCAACACGCGTTTCGCGCGCCCGGCCTGCGCTATCGCACGCACCTTTTCTAACGCTGCGGGATCGTCGGGCTGGGCGTAAACGGTGTCGTAATATATCCCGGCGCGTGTGAGTGCATGACCGGCTAGATTGACCCCGCACAGCGAGTTCAACCGCAAACGGCCCCCGGTCGGTGCTTCGGGTATGGCCCACAGCAGGAGCGGCACATCCACCATCTGCGCCAGCCGCAGCACCATCGTGCTATCCGCGAACGTGGACTGGAAGACTAGCAGCAGGTCGAGCGGCATTTCCGACAACGCCTGCGCTGCGTCTTCCGCCGCTGCTAAGCTGCTGACCAGCGTGTCAGGACCGCGCAGCGTTAACCCGGCGGCTTCCAACTGGCCGCGCACCTGCGCCGTGACCTCGGTCGCCAGCGGGATGTCGAACGTCGGACGCGCGATGGGGATAAATGCCAGGGTAGCCGATGTCACAATCACTGTCACAATAACTCCTCGGTTTGCCCATAGAAAAACGCATTAAGCGCCAATGCCGCCGCGCCCACCACGCTCGCATTCGGGCCAAATGAGGGGGCTTGCAGGCGCACATGTTCGCCCAAACCGGCAAATGCGCGCTGGCGCATCGTTTCCTCGACCACCGGAAACAGCAGGTCCTGCCCCTGCGCGAAAACGCCGCCCAATACGATCAGTTCGGGGCTTAGCGTGTTCACGAGGTTCGCCAGCCCAATGCCCATGTACGTGGCACGCTCGTTGAGCATGGCGCACGTCGCGGCGTCACCCTCACGCGCCGCGTCGAAAATGCGCTCGATGACCGGCTTATCCTGTCGCGCGAGGTGCTGTGCCAGGAGGCCGTGTTCGTCCTGCGCCGCCAGTTCTCTGGCAAGTTGGATCATCACTGTTTCCGATACCAGCGTTTCCAGGCAACCGGTGTTCCCACAACGACACGGTGCGCCGTGATCCGCCAGGATCGTCACATGGCCGATCTCACCCGCGCCCGCCCCACCGCGATAAAGCTGACCGTCGATCACGAACCCGGCGCCGACGCCGATACGCGCATAGACAAACGCCAGGATACGCGCGTCCTGTCCGGTATAGAACAGGGCTTCGGCGAGCGCCATCGCGCGCACATTGTTATCTACGAAGACCGGCAGATGCAGCGCCTCCGTGAGGCGATCCCGGATCGGGACATCGCGCCAGCCCAGGTTCGGCGCCAGCACGTTGACGCCCGCTTGCGGATCAACTAACCCCGATGCGCCCACGCCCACGCCGACGATGTTCCGGCGATCCACACCGCTTTCTGTGATGACGTGTTCCACCAGCGTCTGAATTTCAGCCAATACCTCATCAACAGGCCGTTCGACAGGGTGTTCGAGCGTCACGGTGGCGAGGGGTTCGGCAAAGAGGTTGGTGATCGTCACG
>CBEVZO010000388.1:0-4592 GCA_965554365.1 uncultured Anaerolineae bacterium | reverse complement strand
TTTGATGGCAACTGCAACCAAGATCGCCTCCGCGCCCGCCCACGTCAATGTCGTGCGCCGCTTTGCCCCCGGCTGGCCCGCCTCCGTGATGGGGACCGCTGTGCTAGTCGTGGCATTTTTTGTGTTTGAAGACTCGATTCCGGCAGCGCAAGCGTTGCAAGTGCTATTCCTGGCGCTGTCGGGTGTGCTGCTCGCGGGGGTAAGCGTGCTGTGGGTCTTGCGCTGGATTTTGCATTTCGATGCCGTGACCGCCGATCTGGTGCATCCGGTGTCGGGCGCGTTTTTCCCGACCATGCCGATTGCGCTCATCGTGTGGGGCATCGCGTTGGAGAAGGCCGGGCCGCAATTCATGGACGAACACACGGTCCACGCGATCATCGAGGTGCTGTGGGTACTGGGGACAGTGGGTATTGGTGTGTTCGCACTGGTGATCCTGAGTATTTTCTTCCTGCGCGATGATTTGAAGTGGCACACAGCGAACCTTGGGTGGTTGATTCCGCCGGTGTCGGCGCTGATCGTGCCCGTGCTGGGCAATTCGCTGGCGGTGATCGGCGCGGACGAAGCCTGGGGCCGCACCGTGTTCATGATCAGCCTGGGCTATCTGGGTCTGGGCACGCTGCTATTTGTGTTCGTGATGGGCGCGGTGTTCACGCGGCATAAGTTCCACGCGATGCTGCCCGCGCATCTTGTGCCGACGCTGTGGGTGGGCATCGCCCCGACCGCCATTCTGACGATCATTGTGATCAAGATGATCAAGCCCCTGATGCTGCACTTTGCGCTCACGCCTGCAACAACCGATGTGTTACGCACACTGGCGCAGGTGACAGCGGTGGGGCTGTGGAGTTTCGCGCTATTCTGGTTAGTGTTCGCTAGCGTGTTGACGCTGGTACTACACCGCCGTGCGCCGCTGACGTTCGCATTGAGTTGGTGGGCGTTCACGTTCCCGCTGGGCGCGTTCATCGTGTCCACTGGTGTGATGTACCAGGCCTTTGGCGATCCGTTCTTCGAGGTAGTCGGGCTGACTGTGCTGGCGGGCGCGCTAATCGTATGGGGCGCGGTGGCGGGACACACGGTGCGTGGCGTAGCGGATGGTAGCATCTTCGAGGGGCATGATGGGCACAGTGACTGACTTGCGTTCCGCTTGACGCTCCCGTACAATCAACGCAGTTAGGGTAAGACACAGTCGCACAATACCTCGCGGCTGTGTCTGTTGTAGTATCCACTGTGTACCTGGGCAAGGTGTGCCATGACAAAATCTCCGACGCAACCCGATCCGCGCACGGCGATGCGCCGCCATGATCGCGCCGTGACCGGTGATATGTGGCTGCGCACGTTTTTGGAGCGTGCCCCGGTGGGGGTGCTGGCAACCGTCGCGGACGAGCAACCCTTCGTGATCCCCAACCTGTTCGTGTATGACGCGAAGGGTCACGCGATCATTTTTCACACCGCGCGCAAAGGGCAGTTGCGCAGCAATATCGAGGCCAACCCGCGTATGAGCTTTTGCGTCTATGAGATTGGGCGGCTGCTGCCTGCGGATGAGGCGCTCGAATTCAGCAACGAATATGCGAGCGTGGTGGTGTTTGGGCGTGTGCAGTTGGTGACTGACCTCGACGCAGCGGCGCGCGATCTGCAACTGCTGCTCGACAAATACGCGCCGCACCTGCATCCCGGCACTGACTACCGCCGTCCCATCCCCGCCGAGATCAAGCGCACCAGCGTGTTCCGTTTGCAGATTCAGTCGTGGAGTGGCAAGCGCAAAGAGGCCGAGGACGATTTTCCCGGCGCGTACTGGCTCGACCCGGCGGCGATGCTGGCGTCGTTGGCGGCGCGCAAGGAATAACCAGTTCCCAATCATCCGGTTAGAAAATCCGTACCATTACTGGGTGCGGTGTAGCTGGCCCGGCCCCGCAATCGCCTGTATGATCAGGGAGAAAACGTAGTGGTGATGTGGAGGCTGAGTTGTCCAAGACGATTCTGTACATTGAGGACAACCCCAACGATCAGCGTTTTGTCCAGAAAGTGTTGGGGCGGAAGGGGTTTACCTTACTGATAGCGGGTGACGGCGAAACGGGCATCAAGTTGGCGCAGGAACACAACCCGGACCTAATCCTGGTTGATCTGCACATGCCCGGCCTGGATGGGCTGGAAACAGCACGCCGTCTTCGGGCGGTGGAGTGCTGCGCGAAGACGATCATTATCGCGTTGACCGCCTACGCAGAGAAGTATAAGCGGGCGCTGTATCTGGAAGCGGGCTTCACCGACTATCAGCAGAAGCAAGCAGGCATCAAGCCGCTGTTGGCGTTGGTGGCGCGGCATTTGGGCGAGTAATCGCTACCCTGCTGGTTGAACAATGCGGACGCTGCTGGCCCCCGTGTGCGGTAGCACGGGCCGCTTCTCAACCCGCTCCCCGGTCTATACACCAAACCAGGGAGGGGGAGTTTCGGCGCGCGATTGTAGGTTTTTGCCGCACGCCACCGCCAGCACGCAACGATCAGGCGCTTTTCTCGCGCCGCGCCAGTTCCTTGCGCGCGGGTTCGTTTACCTCCCGGATACTGAACCGTTCAACACGTTCCCGTGTTACTTCCACATCATCTTCAACCCCTTTGATCTCAGTGTATGTAACCTTGCGTTTGAGGCAGAGGTCGGCCAGCGCACGCAAATTCTCTGAACTAATATCTTGCACGTGCTGCCGCACGATGTTCTCAAGCGCCGAGGCAGCAACCTGAGCGCTGCTCATTCTGAAATCCTGGTTACAGTGCGCAACCTGATCCACCAATGACCCAACTGCTCGCACATCCGCGAGTTTTCCCAACAAAATCGCGGCACGGTCCTTGTAACCAGAGACCGGTTTATCCGCAAAAAAGTTATCTTCCTGAAGTGCAGCAATCAGTAGCGGAACAGCTTCGTCGCCCAGGTGGAGCAATGCCGCCTCTGCCTGCCCTCCAGTCGTGTGCAGCAGTTGCATTACCAGCGGTTCCAAAGCAGCGGTCCCTAAGCGGCCTACTGCGTCCCAATCGCCGTCAGCAACGGCGCAGACCGCCTGATGCCTGGGTTCAATCGGCTCCCAGCCCTGCGCACGCAGCGACTCCAATGCCGCCTGTTGCACCACACGATCTCTGACTTCGAGTTCCCCAACAAGTCGTGCGATCTCGGCGCGCTCTAGCGCCTGCTCAAACTCTGGAACGCGTTGCGTGATGGTGGCAACAAACTTGGAAAACCGATCAGGCGCATCAGCGTGGCAAAGAGTCAACCAAAACATCTGGTTTAGTCCTCGATTTACCTCGTTTATGACCCGTGCTACAGCGAAACGGGCATTTTCATCAGTCTCCAACGCGCTGACTACCGGCTCCAACGCGACGTCACCGAACCCGATGAGAACCTCCACTGCGGGACCGGCGGCGGCCTCGTGATGAAGCGCCGCCACGATATTGGGCAGGGCTTGCTCGCCCATGCGGAATACCGCGTCTTTATGTTCTCCGGCCAGCAATGACTGGACGGCACGGACGTCGCCAATGGCGATCAATGCTTCTGTCGCCGCTCTGATGAGGTCGGGATCGCTGTCTGAGTCCATTTCGGCGATGAGCGCAGGTACTGCTACGGCATCACCAAGACGGCCTAAAGCCGTAATCGCGGCTGACCGGACGGCACGGTGCATTCCACTGTCGATGAGCGACGGTCGTTCTTTGCGGTGCAAGGGGTCTTGCAGCAGCGCAATGAGCGGCTCCACCGCCGCCGGGTCGCCAAGTTCGCCAAGCGCAATGGCTGCATATCTGCGCACCGTGAGGTCTTCGTTTTGCAGCACGGCAATGATCGGCATCACCGCTGCCCGGTCGCCGAGTTGTCCCAACGCAAACGCAGCGTTTGCACACACATCAGCATCATCTTCATCCTTAAGCGCTGTTATTAGTGGTGTCACCGCTGCCGAGTCGCCGATGCTCCCCAAAGATGCGGCAGCATGTTTGCGCACACCGGGGCTTTGATCATGAAGGTGAGCGCACAACGGCGTGACGGCGGGCTTTGCGCTACCGATTTTGCCGAGCGCTTCAGCAACATAGGCGCGCACCAATGGTTTATCGTCCTCAAGCGCAGCAATCAGCGGTTTAACGGCTTTCTCTGCACCCGCTGTATTCCCTAATGCTTGGGCAGCTTGCCAGCGTACATCCTCTTTCTTTTTGAAACGCAGGGCTTTGATCAAGCCCCTGATATCGCTCTTAGCCTGCAATTGCTTAACGTCCGGTTTTCCTCCAAACAACGCCATAGCTCAATTCTCCTCCACACTGACTGCCCGCCTACGCACTGGACAGACAATCCAACGCATAGTACCAGTATAGCCTCAGATGAATGGGGGAGAAAACGCGCCGTGTTTGAACAACATATTCGTAAAATCCCCGCAAAAACCCGCCAGCAAGCGCACCGCGCACGCCTGTTTTGCGTATGATCATAGTGGACCACACACTCCAAAAGGACGCTATATGACCCGCACTAATGCAACCTCCCCCACCCCCGCCAGCCAGCAATGGCGGCACATGTTCCGCTTCGTGCGCCCGTACTGGCCGCCGCTGCTGCTCAGTGGGCTGGCGCGGATGCTGACC
>CBEVZO010000387.1:0-4592 GCA_965554365.1 uncultured Anaerolineae bacterium | reverse complement strand
GGGATTTCACGCGCTGGATATCATCCAGTCCCGTGCCTGCCAGAGCCAACAACACATGTTTTATGGGCAGCAAAATCTCCGCCTGGACCCGGAAATCATATTCGATCAGCAACTCGTAGCACTGCGCAATAGTTCCTGTCAGCGCATTTTCCACCGGCAGCATCCCCGTCGTAGCGCGGCTCGCTTGAATGGCGCGGAAAATGTCGGTAAATGTCTCAACGGGTAATGTCGTGACCTCATCGCCGAAATGACGGCGGATGGCTTCTTCGGAATATGCCCCGTGTTCACCCTGAAAAGCGACAATCTGTGTACTCACTACGATTTCTCCTACGATGCAGATACGCTGATTACTCGGTGTGGCGTGCCAGCAACGCCTCAAGTGCCAACTGGTAGCCGATCCAACCTAAGCCACTGATCTGCCCCACGCACACAGGTGCGATCAGTGAAACATGCCGAAACGCTTCACGCACATGAATGTTCGATAGATGCACCTCGATGGTGGGCAGTCCTACCGCGCTAATCGCATCACGCAGCGCCACACTGGTATGCGTATACCCACCGGGGTTGATGATCACCCCGGCAGCCGACCCGCGCGCGTCGTGCAACGCATCGATCAGCACACCCTCGTGGTTGCTCTGGGTGATACGCAGTTCCACATTGTGCTGTGCAGCATAGGCGTGCAGCCGCGCGTTGATATCTTCCAACGTCACGGAACCGTAGACTTCCGGTTCGCGCGTGCCCAATAAATTTAGGTTCGGGCCGTGCAAAACGAGGATTTTCATGCGGCGTCCTCGCGTAGCTCACTCAAAACAGCGATCACTTCGTCGCGCGTCACGCCATCTACAATCACGGGTTCCCCAATAGCCTTGAGCAGCACAAAACGCGCTGTGCCACCATGCCATTTCTTATCGTGACCCATCACATCCCACAGTTCAGCGGGATCAAGGTCCGCATAACGCAGCGGCAACCCCATATAACGCAATACACGCTCGACCATGTTTACCAACTCCGGCGCACACAATCCCCGCTGCGCCGAGAGCCGCACGGCAGCAACCATGCCCACCGCCACAGCTTCACCATGTTTCCACGCATAGCCGCTGGCGTGTTCAATCGCGTGACCGAAGGTGTGTCCCAGGTTCAACACCGCGCGAATCCCGCCTTCGAGCCGGTCCTGCTCCACAATGTGCTTCTTGACCAGCACCGCGCGCGTGATGATCTCGCCAATACCATCCGCGCCGCGCGTCAGCAAACGCT
This sequence comes from uncultured Anaerolineae bacterium, assembly GCA_965554365.1. Lineage (GTDB taxonomy): Bacteria > Chloroflexota > Anaerolineae > Aggregatilineales > Aggregatilineaceae > CAYRNY01. The sequence goes on along the minus strand of CBEVZO010000387.1, from coordinate 3,338 downwards.
CCACCAATGCGGGATCAGCAATCAACCCGGCCTTGATGATCTCCGCCATGCCAGAGCGAAACTCATCTGGTTGCAGCGTGATAAGCGCGGACGTATCCGCGAACACAGCTAACGGGTCTTTGAACGCGCCCGCCAGGTTCTTGCCCTGCGGCAGATCAATACCCACTTTGCCGCCCAAACTCGCATCGACCATCGCCAACAGGCTAGTCGGAGCCTGTACCAATGCCACGCCGCGCATGAATGTCGCAGCGGCAAAGCCCGCCATATCGCCGACGACTCCACCGCCCAGTGCCACGACAAGCGTCGAGCGATCCGCGCCCTGCTCCAGCAACGCCGTGTACATGCTACGCAGCGTGTCTAAAGTCTTGTACTGCTCGCCGTCGTCCACTGTGATTAGGAACGCACCCGGCAGCCGGTCAACCAATGCTGCACCATACAGCGGCCCTACCGTCGTGTTGGTGATCACGGCCATCCGCGCGAAACCCTGTGCCTTGACAAACGCGGGCAGCGCCTCCATTAATGCACCGTCACGGACCACCACTGGGTACGCATATTCGGCTCCCTGGATCGTTAGCGGTTCTGATGCCATAAACGCAAGACCTCCTCGGCAGTCTGTTCCGGATTCAAGTGTGTTGTGTTAACGTGATGCGGCAAACTGGCGTAATGCGCCGCGCGAGAATTCCACAATGCCGCCAACTTTTCACGGTCGGGTGCAAACAACGGGCGCGCTGGATCATCCCCCACACGCGCAATAATCGTGTCAATCTCACAGGTCAGGCACACGACAAGATGGTGCGCCACAAATCGCGCCCGCACATCGTCGTTCAGCAGCGCGCCGCCACCTACCGCGATCACATTGTGTGCAGAATCACCCGCCTGTGTGCATACCGTCGCTTCGAGTTGGCGGAACCCGGCTTCGCCATCCATCGCGAAAATTTCCGCGATAGAGCGTCGCGCGCGCGCTTCGATCAGGGCATCGGTATCTACGAAATCCCAGTCCAAACGTGCAGCCACCAGCCGCCCCACCGTGCTTTTGCCGGTCCCCATGAATCCCGCCAGAACGATGTTAGAATACTGCGACGCGCTCATTCCCACGCCGCATAACCAAAACGCCAGTCGGTGTTGTGCATCGGCACATCGTCCACACAATTCTGGCGCAGCGCCTCGAAACGGGGCCGCATCTCGTCCAGGCTATCCCCGCCAAGTTTGCGCTGCAGTTCATCGGCCAACACCACTGCGACCATCGCTTCGATAACCACCACAGCGCGCGGGGTAGCACAAAAATCGCTGCGTTCATACTCAGTCTGCCCGGCTTCGCCCGTCGCGAGATCGACTGAGACCAACGGCGTCAGTGTCGTGCTGATTGGCTTCATCGCCGCCCGCACGATCAACGGCTCGCCGGTGGTCATGCCCCCCTCAAGTCCGCCCGCGCGGTTCGTACGACGATGCAGTGTGCCATCTTCATCGCGCGTGATCTCATCGTGGACCTGCGTGCCACGCCGCCGCGCATTCTCAAACGCGGGACCGATCTCGACGCCCTTGATGCTCTGCACGCTGCACACCGCCGCAGCGAGGCGTCCCGTCAAGCGGCGGTCGTAATGCACATGCGATCCCAATCCCGGCGGCAGATGCAGCGCCACCACTTCGATCACGCCGCCCAATGTATCCTTGTCGATCTTTGCCTGCCGGATCGCTTCTTGCATACGCGTCGCCGCATCAGGATCAGGGCAGCGCACTTCCGACTGCTCCGCTGCGGCGAAACGCGCCTGATAATCCGGCGGATCATCGCTGAACCGCGCTTTCTCCCCGGCGATCTCAGTGACATAGCCGCCCACCACAATCCCAAACTCCGCCAGCAGCCGCTTGCAGATTGCGCCTACCGCCACGCGCATCGCCGTTTCGCGCGCGCTGGACCGTTCCAATGCCAGCCGCAGATCGCTGTAGCCGTATTTAATCGCGCCAGTCAGGTCCGCATGACCAGGGCGCGGCGTAGTCATGGGCGGGATGTCCTTCTCGGCCCAGTTGCGCCAGTCACGATTCTCGATCAGGATGCTGATCGGGCCTCCCGTCGTACAGCCGTTCATCACACCACCTGTAATCCGTGCGCGGTCACGCTCGATCTGCATCCGCCCCCCGCTGCCGTAGCCCTTCTGTCGGCGTGCGAGATCGAGATTCACATCATCGGGCGCTAGCGGTAATCCGGCGGGCAGACCTTCCAAAATACCTGTCAGCATCGGGCCATGACTCTCACCCGCAGTCAAAAAGCGCAGCATACGTTATCCTTCTCTCAATGCCGATTGCGCCGCCGCCAACATCACATCAACGGGCGGTGCATATCCTGTCCATTGTTCAAATGCCAGCACGCCCTGCCGGACCAGCATCCCCAATCCGCCAACGATCTGCGCACCAGCCCTATGCGCCTGCACCATCAACCATGTGACAGGTGGGTTATAGACCAGGTCGTACACCGTCACGTCCGCGCGCAGCGGTACATCTTCCGGCCAGGGCGAGGCATTCACGTTAGGGGACATGCCTACCGGAGTCGTGTTGATGATCACGCAACCAGCACGCGGAACACCATCCAAATCAGCATAACCAATAACGCCACGCGTGACATCCGGCCTGCGACTCACCTGTATAATCTCCGCCGCGCCGCCGTGCTGCAAAGCGTATACCACAGCTTTCGATGATCCGCCCGTGCCCAACACAAGAAACTGCTTGTTCTGCACCCCGATATTGTGCGCTGCGAGATCATCTGCGAACCCGCGCCAGTCGGTGTTGTCGGCGGTGAGCGTGCCATCAGCATTCACGATCAGCGTGTTCACCGCGCCAATTGCCTGTGCCGCTGGTGTAATGTCGGTCGCTTGCGGCAGTTCAAACGCGGCGTGTTTGTGCGGAATCGTCACATTAAAGCCACGATAGCCCGCATCAATCAGGCGCGCGACCTTACCCACGAATTCCTTCGGCGCGACGGGCAGCAAATCATAGCGCCAGTCCAGTCCCAACGCCGCAAACGCCGCGTTATGCATCGCCGGAGATACGCTGTGCGCTACCGGCCAACCCAACAGGCCCACACGCTCAGTCATCGTCGCTCCATGCAATCTCTGCACCTAGTGCGTTCAGCGTTTCGACAAACCCAGGGAACGAGTCATTCACGCACGCCGCATCCTCGATCACGGTTTCGCCCTCAGCCACCAAACCGGCGACCGCCAATGCCATTGCGACGCGGTGATCGTCGTGCCCCTGCACTGTTGTGCCCACTAAACGTTGCGGCCCTTGCACTCGAAAACCGTCGAGGTGTTCCTCAATCTCCGCGCCGAGTTTGCGCAATTCCGCCG
>CBEVZO010000386.1:0-4602 GCA_965554365.1 uncultured Anaerolineae bacterium | reverse complement strand
TCAACAAGAGTTTTTTCATCGTAGCACTCCATTTTTTGTTGAATGAACATCTTCAGCATAGCACAAAAAATCGCGTGTGGGGCTAGCGCTGCGTAGAGCGAGAATACTCGGGAAAGGGCGAAGTCGCCCGTAGTATCCAAAAACGTCAGTCACGAGGGATATTGACGACACACCGCGCGGCCCAAGGTAGTGGCAGATAGATCGTGAGCAGGAGCGTATCGTGCAATACGCCCCCGCATCGTACCGCATCACCTCAAGATCACACCGCACAGCAAACCTTGCTTCCAGCCGTCAGCCCACCGCCGGATTCCCGCCCGCAATCCGCCCTGTAGTTCTGCCCGCTAACACGGTATAATACGGGGCGTAGCAAGTCATTCAAGGAGTGGTTATGCCCGTTCCGTACTGCCATATGTGTGACAAGAATCCCGACGATAAAGACGCCTACGGCAACGCCACACTAGATCAAGGCGACTATTGCCCGATCTGCCACCGGCCTGTGTGTCGCTTCCACATGGCGCGCGTGCGCTGGCGCTGGAACGACAGCGGCAAACTCGATAACGCGATGGTTTGCAAGGAGTGCAAAAACTCCTACGCGCACCGTAACTGGGATTCCTATAAGCGTGACTGGATCGACTGACACATGGCGGGCCGTGCCCGTGTCTAACTGTAGAGTTCGGAAAAGTCATACTCCTTAGGATGTTCCCTTTAACCACCTGCGGGTGGGACTTTCGCGAACTGCCCCTACACAATCGATATTCAGGTGCTGGACCTTACTGCGCCACCAAATCTTGCAGCATCGTCAAAAACGGGACCGTTTTCACCGGCTTGCGCACAAACGCGTCAAACCCGGCGCGATAGGCTTCTTCTTCCACCGCGTCGGAGTAATACGCCGTGACCGCGATCACCGGCACACCGTCCATATCGGACATCGCGCGCATTCCGTTCAGCACGTCCCACCCGTCCGGGCGCGGCATGTTGAGATCGACCACCAACACCGTCGGCTTCACCTCAGACAGCAACGCCAGACACGCCTCGCCATTCGCGGCGCGCAGCACTTCGGCGTTGTGCAGTGTCAGCAGTTCCGAGATCAAATTCAGGCTGTCCGGCTCATCGTCTACCAATATGATCGTCCATTGTGATATGTCAGTCATGTCCATCCCGTTGCTTTCTACAAATACATCCCGTAGGGCACTGCATGCTTCGTAAACTACAGGTCTGTGCCATACTCGTTAGGTAACGTCACATAAAACTTGGTCCCCACATGCTCTGTGCTATCAAATGTTACTGTGCCGCCCAGCAAATCAACTGACTGCTTGATAATTGCCAGACCCAGGCCGGTCCCACGAATTGCACCCACATTGCTGGCGCGTTTAAAAATGTCGAAAATCGTGCGCTGATCGGCCTCTGGAATCCCCATCCCCTGATCGCGCACCACAAACAACACATGCTCACTTTGCAGCACAATCTCGAACTCGATGGCCTTGTCGGGCGGCGCAAACTTGATCGCATTGCTGAGCAGGTTACGCAGAATAAGCCGCAAGAGTGTTTCGTCCGTGATAACCATCGGGCATGGAGCAGGACACATTAATGTAATCTGGTTTTTCCGTTCATTAGCACCCACCAGATCGCGAATCAGCACCTCACAAAACGGTTCGATATCGATGGGTACCGGTCGGAGTTCGTACCGGCCTGCGCGCGCGCGGTCGAGTGTTATCACATGCTCAAGCAGCGAAACGACCTGCTTGACCCCGATCATGATCTGCTGGAGTTTTTCGGCACGCTTTTCGGGCGAGAGTTGCTCAAAGAACCCTGACAACATCTCACTGGCTGATTGGATCACCGTGAGCGGCGTGCGGAACTCGTGCGACACGATCTCCAGAAAATGTGACTGCATTTCGCGCAGTTCGCGTTCTTGCGCAAACATCGCGCGTAGGTTGGCCTCAAGCTGCTTTTGCTGGCTGATGTCGCGCAGATTGCACACCACGCCCGATATCACGCCCTCCGCGTCGGCTACCGGCGACAGCGCGAGACCAATAGCCAGCGGCGTACCGTTTTTGTGCCGGAAAGCGGTGATCTCCATCCGTTGTATCGTACGCTTGCTAACTACGATTGCCAGGGCATCCTGCAACACCTCTGTCTGGGTCGCATCGAAAAATCTGGTGAGCGGTTGCTGTAACACCTCACGGATATCTGTGCCAAACAGCCGGTAAAATGCCGCATTGGCTTGCTGGATAATACCGCGTGTGTCGGTCAGGATAATGACGTCGCTGCTGCTTTCGAGTATGGCTTCCACATGCACTTTGGCCTGCTTCAGTTCGCGCGTTCGTGTCGTAACCTGCTCCTCTAGCACGCCGGTATACTGCTGCAACTGCCTGTAGAGCCGCTTGATTTCAGCCTGGTGACGGCTGATCCGGATGTGTAACTGCACCCGTGCTATCAGTTCGGTGAAGTGAAATGGCTTGGTGACATAGTCCACTCCCCCAATCGCCAACGCGTGCGCTTTCCCCTTTGCTTCATACAAGGCACTGAGGAAAATCACCGGAATATCGGCCAAAGTTGGATCAGCTTTGAGCGCAGCGCAGACCTCATAGCCATCCATGTCCGGCAGCATGATATCAAGTAAGATCAAGTCAGGGATATGAGTCTGGGTCGCATGCAGCGCTTCCTCGCCATTTTCTGCGCGATGAACCATAAAGCCCTGCGCTTCAAATTGCAGAGCCAACAGGCGCAGATTAGCTGGTTCATCGTCCACGATCAGCAGATGAATATCCTGCGGTTCGTCGTACATGGTCTCTCCTCTGGGCATTGTGCTGTTCAACCACACCACGCACCCAGCTAGTCATGCACAATGGACTCACCCGGCTTTTGCCCTGGTGGAGCCTGCACGGGCATGTGCCTGGCAATAAACTCCTCCACACACGCCATCATATCGCGCAGCAGTGATCCGACACGGAATGGTTTGGTGATATAACCATCGAAGCCCGCCGCCTGCGCACGATCTGCATCTTCGGGCATAGCAAGGGCCGTCAGCGCGATGATGGGCACATGCACAAATTCCTGCCGCGCCCGCAGCCGTCGCTGCACTTCCCAGCCATCCATCACCGGCATCGAGAGGTCCAGCACAATCACGTTCGGCTGCATCTCATCCACTAGCACAAGCAACTGCGCGCCGGTATCGGTTGGCATCACAGTGGCCCCATTGAACTTTAACAGGTCCGAGGCCAGATTCAGATTGTCTGGTTCGTCATCAACGATCAAGACGCGCCAATTCGCAACATTTTTCAGGTCTTGTAAATTAGTCATTGCTAGTTCCCGTTATCTCTGTTGCAGATTCGGTCTGTGGCAATACCAGGGGCAGCGTCACCGTCACCGTGCTGCCTTGTCCCACTTCACTCTCGATGTGGATCGTGCCATCCATCAACTGTGTCAGCCGCCGGACAATCGTCAGGCCCAGCCCTGTGCCCTGGTGTTCGCGTTGGGACGAGCCATCGACCTGCCGGAACTCGTCAAAAATGTACTCCAGGGCATGGGGCGGAATCCCGATACCCGTGTCGGCCACTTCAATTGCCCACTGCGCGCTACCTGCCGATTTCAAGCGCAGTGTGACCTGGCCTTTGGGCGTGTATTTAATCGCATTCCCGACCAGATTCACGATGATCTGTTCGATACGCTTAACATCACCCACCAACTCGTCCGGCAGTCCCGGATCAACTTCGGTCGTGAACGCCAACCCCTTCTTATCCGCGAGATTTTGCATCCGCGCTTGCGTATTCCTCAACACCGCTACCTTGAACGGATGAAGGTTCAAGTCCAACCGCCCGGCCTCGATCTTGGAGAGGTCTAACAGCTCATTGATCAACGCCAACAACCGTTCACCGTTCGACAGGCTGCGCTGCACATAATCTTCTTGTTTGGTGTTAAGTTTGCCCGGCAGCCCCGTCAGCAGCAAATCCGCGTAACCGATAATCGAGTTCAGCGGGGTGCGCAGTTCGTGCGAAATCGTCGCCAGGAACTCACTTTTCAGGCGGTTGGCTTCTTCGGCTTCCGCCCGCGCAACTTCTAATTCCTGGTTGGTGGTGCGCAGCGCCTCATTCTGTGCCCGAATCTGGTCGCGTGTCTTGCGCCGTGCTGTAATCTCGTGCAGGATGATCAAGCGCCCGGTGAGTTGATCGCGCCGGTCATGGATCGGCGAAATGCGCAGGTCGAAGTAACGCAAGGTGTTGGGATCACTCGCGCCCTGCAACGCGACTTCGGTTTTTGCCTCAGATTGATCGCGAAACTGCGCAAACACTGGCGCATAGTCGGGCCGCAGTTCGCCAGGTCGCTTACCAACCGCGCCCACAAGCCCGCTCAAGTTCATCAGCCGACGCCCTGCCGGGTTGATGTCTACGATGCGATCCTGCTGGTCGAGAACCAGCACCGCATCGCCCATACTCTCGATCACTTGATCGCGCGCCACCGGGACCACGTCGAACATCTTGAAGCGGTACATGCTCCAGCCCAGCGCGAGACCCATGACAGTGAAGGCCAGCGGCGTGAGATCAACACCTTCAAAGGGACTCAGTCGGGAGAGGAAACCTAAGTGGGCAAGCCAGGGCGTAA
>CBEVZO010000385.1:0-4623 GCA_965554365.1 uncultured Anaerolineae bacterium | reverse complement strand
AAGTCGATACGGCGTATGCGGCGTTGCAGAGGTTCTGGAAAGGCTATCTCAGCACGGTGCAAGTGGACACGCCCGACGCGGACATGAACAGCATGTTGAACGTGCATCATCCCCGGCAGTGCCACACCACGAAGAACTGGTCGCGCTACCTGTCGTTGTACCAATTGGGATTGGGCGCACGCGGGATCGGCTTCCGCGATAGCTCACAGGACGTGATGGGCGTGCTCGCACACATGCCCGATGAGGCGAAGGCGTTGATCGTGCAACTGCTGCATACGCAGCTTCGCAACGGCTCGGCGATGCACCAGTTCAACCCCCTTTCGATGGTCGCGACGCGCGGCGAAGCGTATGAGGAAGACCGTCCGCCTTACTACAGCGACGATCACCTGTGGATTGTGCAGGCGATTTGCGCGTATCTCAAGGAAACTGGCGATCTGGATTTCCTGAACGACGTTGTGCCCTATTATGATAAGGATAAGCACGACCAGCCCATCGAGTCTGGCACGGTGCTGGATCACATGCAGCGTGCGGTGGAGTTCACACGGGGCGATGTTGGCGCGCATGGTCTACCGCTGGCGGGATTCGCGGATTGGAACGATACAATGAATCTGCCCACCGGGGCGGAGTCGTTGTTCACTGCGTATCTGTATGGCACGGCGCTGCGGGAGTTGATCGCGCTCGCGGAATTCATGGGCGATGCTGAACGGGCCGCGCAGTACCGCACCTGCTATGACGAGATGCGCGAACGGGTCAACGCGCACGCCTGGGATGGCGATTGGTACGTGCGCTATTTCGATCCACAGGGCGATCCTATCGGCTCGCACCGCAACATGAAGGGGCAGATTTTCACGAACGCACAGTCCTGGGCGGTGATCTCTGGCTTTGCCACGCCGGAGCGTGCGCAGAAGGCGCTGGACGCCGTCGCGGAACAGCTCAATACCACGCACGGGATCAAACTCAGCACGCCGGGATATAATGGGTTTGACCCGGCGATTGGCGGCGCGAGTACTTATCCCCCTGGCGCAAAGGAAAATGGCGGCATTTTCTTGCACGCGAATCCCTGGGTGATGATTGCGGAGGCGATGCAGGGGCATGGCGACCGCGCGTACCAGTACTATCACCAGATCAACCCCGCTGCGAAGAACGATCACATTGATGAATACGAGGTCGAACCCTACGTGTATGCGCAGAACATCCTGGCCGACGAACATCCGCAGTTCGGGTTAGGGCGCAATAGCTGGTTGTCCGGCACGGCGTCGTGGGTCTATCAGGCGGCGACGCAGTGGATTCTGGGGTTGCAACCCACGTATCATGGCCTGCGTATCAATCCGTGTATCCCAGCGGCATGGGATGGCTTTAGCATCACGCGGCAGTATCGCGGCGCGACGTATCACGTCACGGTGCAGAATCCGGCGCATGTGAATCAGGGCATCCGCGAAGTGCGCGTCAATGGTGAGATTGTCGTAGATAATGTCGTGCCGATCTTTCCTGCAGGCACAACGCACGAGGTGCAGGTGATCCTCGGCGCATAACACCACGTTTTCACAGCCCGCATTTTCACAGCCAACTTTGAAAAAATAACGCCTGTAACTCTCGTGTTTCAGGCGTTTTGTATGCTGGTAAACACATCCTTGATACTAGGTGGCATCGGTGCATCACCCGCGTTCGAGAGCCAGCGACGGTAAAAAGGGGGATCGTTATGCGGCACTTTTAGATAAGGATTATCTCGTGATTTTTTTCACTATTGAGCTTTCATTATCTAAAAACTGGCTTAAATTATTACTGTCACGTCCACTATAATCCTCAAAAAGGACTTAAACAGCCGAAAAATGACAGTTGAGTAGAACAACGGTGATAGAATTCACTTGAAGTTATGCGCCAGATCGCCAACTCTATTAACACAATAAATTTTATCCGAATGTTATAAATATTATCAATACCGCGAAGTTACTAGTCGAATATTCAAACGCAGAGCAGCCCGCTTTCAAATAGTTTAGTCAAGGAGTGTTGATACATGGATCGTTTGACGTTAAAACTTCCAGCTATGTACGCCGATCATCATGTCACTGAAGTACGGCGTATCCTCTTTGAAATCGCTGGCGTAGATGGAGTTTACGCCAGCAGCAGTTTTCATATTGTCGAAGTGACATTTGATCCCGCCCAGACCGACGCGGCGTCCATAAACGCTGCATTAGAAAATGCCGGTTACGCTGATACTCCAGCGATTCCGGTGGAGCAGCAATATTTTTATGACGACACCACAGACGAACGCTTCTTTCGCCACACCACAGCCTACGCTAGTGTTGGCAATACCGTCAGTTTCGCCCAAAACATCAACTATACCGGGCGTCCACTCTGGCCGTGTCCGGGTATGGGAGTCGTCACCATCGAAGCACACAAGGAAGACATGACAGATGGCTAAGAAAAAACTTACTCCCGAACAACATTCGATTGACCCCGCATCACAAGAAATGCTGCACCGCGCCGACAAGCTGGGCATCGGCACCGCCTTCACCCGCGCAGAAAACATGTCCCCGTGCAACATCGGCTCGGCGGGCATGTGCTGCAAAATTTGTAGCATGGGGCCATGCCGCCTGACTAAAGATGGGCAAACCGGCGTCTGTGGCGCGACAATTGACACGATCCAGGCCCGTAACCTGATCCGCGCGATTGCGGCGGGGGCGGCAGCTCACTCTGATCACGGGCGCGATATGGCGTTCACGCTCAAAGCCGTGGCAAATGGCGAAACGGAAGGCTATGTGATCCGTGATGTTGCCAAACTGCGTATCCTTGCTGCGTACTACGATATCCCCATCGAAGGGCGTGCCCCAGAAGAGATCGCCAATGAACTCGCGGACCTGTATATTGCTCAGTTTGGGCAGCAGCGGGGCAAGATCATACTCACAACCCGCGCCCCGGAAAAACGCCAACAGTTGTGGGAAGATCGTGGAGTCATGCCACGCGGCGTAGATCGCGAAGTCGTCGAGTCGTTGCATCGCACGCACATCGGCGATGACCAAGACCTCGAACACATCCTGCAACACGCGATTCGCACCGCAATATCCGACGGATGGGGTGGCAGCCTGATCGCAACAGACGTATCTGACATTCTGTTTGGCACGCCTGCCCCGGTCCAAGGGCAAGCCAATCTGGGCGTGTTGAAAGATGACATGGTCAACGTTGTGGTACACGGTCACGAACCGACCCTCAGTTCGATGATTGTCGCGGCTTCCCAGGACCCGGAAATTATCGAGTATGCCAAAGCGGCGGGCGCGAAGGGCGTCAACCTCTCTGGTATTTGCTGCACAGCCAACGAAATTCTGATGCGCCAGGGTATCCCGGCAGCAGGCAACTTCTTGCAGCAAGAACTCGCCATCTTGACTGGTGCAGTCGAAGCGATGGTTGTGGATGTACAGTGCATCATGCAGGCGTTAGTCGGTTTGGCCAGCAATTTCCACACCCAGATCATCACCACGTCGCCCAAAGTGAAGATCAAGGGCGCGACACACATCGAATTCGATGAACACCGCGCGCTCACCATCGCCAAAGGAATCCTGAAGGCTGCGATTGACAACTACAAGAACCGTGCCGAAACACAAATCCCCGATGTGCGCGAAGACCTGGTCCCAGGGTTCTCGCACGAATACATCAACTACATGCTCGGCGGCTCGTATCGCGCCTCGTTCCGTCCGCTGAATGACGCGATCATGTCTGGTCGTATTCGTGGCATAGCCGCCATTGTTGGCTGCAACAACCCACGCACCCAGCATGATCATCTGCACACACTGGTGACAAAGGAACTGCTCAAACACGACGTGCTGATCGTCGAAACCGGCTGCAGCGCGATTGCTTCTGCTAAGTTGGGCTTGATGCTCGGCGAAGCGGGCCTCGATCAGGTCGGTCCCGGCTTGCGCGAAATCTGCGAAACCATCGGCATCCCGCCGGTGTTGCACATGGGGTCTTGCGTGGACAACGCGCGCATTCTCACTGTGCTGACACAGATAGTTGAAGAAGGTGGTTTGGGCGACGACATCGATCAAGTTCCGGCAGTCGGGTTGGCTCCTGAATGGATGAGTGAAAAAGCCCTCTCCATCGGGTCATACTGTGTGGCTTCTGGCGCATACGTGATCCTTGGCGGTTCGTCACCCGTCAGCGGTATGCCTGACAGGATGTCTGAAAGCGATCTTGTCGCGCATTACATCAGCACAGGCTGGGAAGAACTCTACGGCGGTAAGATGGAATTCGTCGACGATGCACAAGAGATGATCCGCCTCACGTTGGACCATATTGACAAAAAACGTGCAGCATTGGGCTTGCCCGAATATGATCCGACACGCTTCGGACGTAGTGGCGATGCCCGTATGCTCGAATTCGAAGAACTTCCGTTAGCCGAGCGTCAAGCTGCGCTGTACGGCGCACCCAATAAGTAGGAGGACTTTTAATGTCTCGTTATATCGCAACACGCGCGATTCGTGGGGCCAACGCGCTGGTGACCGAAGCCGAAATGATGCTACATCAGGCGCTGGCAGAAAAAGGCCCGGATACGCCGGTTGCATTCCCTAATACTGCTTACTATCTCCCGTTGATCCTGGGTATGACCGGGCAGGAGATCGAAACCATCGG
>CBEVZO010000384.1:0-4633 GCA_965554365.1 uncultured Anaerolineae bacterium | reverse complement strand
GGGAAAACCTGCATAGTGGCGTTGCGGTCGTTCACGCAGCAACACGTCCCGTTGCCCGCATCAACGGCGAGGACCGGGGAAAACCGTAGCGTATATGATCGTGGCATGAGACACTACTCCTGACCCAACTCTGGTGCAGCACGACACGCGCAGCGCGTCGCCTGCACCTACATTTGCATTGTCATCCCAATCGCGCGTTCTGGCAAATGCGCCGCCAGCAGAATCGATCCCCGCCGCCAGCCCGCACCCACCAGAATCACACTATACCCAGCATAACACTACCTTGCTTCCGCCGAAATAAGCGCGCCTAACTCTAACCAGACTCTCACCGTTAGGACGGGCGCGGGAGAGATTTGCGCCGCATTTACTCCGCGCCCAATGTCCCATTTAGTTCAAGCTCATCAGCAACGTAGTCTAACCCCTGCGCTTCCAATGTCGCTCGGGTCGGGTAACCGGTGGCGGTGTCCCAACCCTGAAGACGGTAGAAGTGTGTTTTGAATTCGTCGAATTTGTCTCTGTCGAGCGTCCTCTCGGAATAATCATGGAAACCCCAGGTACCCTCTGCTGTACCAGGCATATGTATACCAGGGAAAAGCGGCGGTTCATCATAGACATGATCAGCGAACTGCACCATATCCCTGTGGCGGCCCTGAAGTGTCCAGATGGCATGGTCCAGATTCCAGATTTTGCGACCAAGATTAATCCCGTCCTCGAAGGACATATCCTGCCCCGTGACCGCCTTCACATATCTCGGTTCAGCGATACCGGTAGCCCCCAGTTGATCGGGACTGTTCACATTCAAAAAATCGGGCCAGCGGCAATCGCAGAACAGCATGGATTGCTTCCAGAAGCGGGTGTAATAGCGCTGCCAGGAAACCAATTTTGCCATGTGTTCAGAATAGATATTGTCATCACCAAAATTGAGCATATCCATGTCGCCCTGAAAAGGCACCATGCGGTCGGTGATGCCGGTCACGATGGCTTCGGTATAGGCCTCCATATACTCAGGGGGGATCACGTAAACCATCACTTTGAGCCAGTCGAAACCGTGTTCATTAATGTCCCTGTCGCCCAACAACGTGCCGTAGCCCCAGTAAACCTGGGCGCTAGGCTCCTGCCCCGTGTGTACCGGTAGTCCCCAATAGGAGAACGCCAGGATGCCGCTCGCCAGGTCCTCGGCGCTGCGCCCCCATGTTTCAGCCGCGCGCACAAATCCGCCAGAAATATCTCTGCCGAACGCGCTTGCATTGCCATTGCCATCGTCGCCAAACGCGACCATGCGCACAAATTGCTCAATAAACTCCTGGCTACCATAGTCGCTGAAATCGAGCGGGCACGCGGGGATATCCCCTGTGCCCAACAGACCAAACTCATGCAGCGTGACGATGTACTTAAGGCCATAGCTCAATTCCATAGAATTCAGACCATAACGGTTGATCAGGTCGCTGGCGGCGCGCTGGATATCAAGGCGTCTGGCGGCTTGATAAAACAGCGTCGTCGCGCATGATGCTTCGTTACCTGCGGCGTCAGCGTATCTGGCCCGGCAACCCGAATGACAGCCCATACAGGCCTGAGGTCTTTGGTCAATCTGAGGGCGACCCTGTGACCAGAATATCATAGGGACAGGCGGACTTTGAAATTGATATGAACTCGTGGTTTCCTTCAAGTTAGCCAGATCAAAAGCGTAGTTTTGTTTATGCCAGAGTCGTGTCTCTAGCAGCATTCTTGGATCGTTAATTTCCACACGCCCCGTGCCGATGACACTGATCGCCTTGAGGTTCTTTGAACCCCATATCGCGCCAAAACCACCCTGTCCGGCGGCGTTGCTGGCATCGTGGATCAGACAGGCCACCCGACTGAGATGCTCGCCCGCCTGACCGATAGCCAGCACCGCCGGGCGCTGTGTGGTATGGCCGCCGTCCTGACCGTTCGGCTGGAACCAGTCGCCATAGCGCGCGTTGCCAACCACGTCGCTCCAGATGCGCTGCTGGCATTCCCACGCATCCGTGCCCCATAACGCCAACTCCGTACAGGGCCGAATCTGCACGTCGTCATCGCGGATGTCGATCCAGACCGGTTCGTCGGCCTGCCCCTCAATCACGACCCCGTCCCAGCCCGCATACTTGAGCATGGCTGAAAATCTGCCGCCAAAATTACTGCGTGTAAACCAGCCGATGGGATAAGACTGTACGCCGATCCCTTGCACCTCCGTCCGCCCACCCGCCGCAGCCACTAATGTGCCGCAAAGGGGAGAGGTCATGATCGTCACGACGTTGGCGGGGTCAAATCCATCAATAGTTTTGTCGTTCACAAGATCAAAAAAGATAGCCGACCCCATACCATGCCCACCACCCCATTGTTCGTAGTCGCTGGTAGGGATGACACTCACGCTTTGTGCGGTCAAATCAAGTCTTAGTATGTTGCCTGCGTAACCGTTCATCTGGTATGCCTCCTGATTGACCAAATTAACCGGTTGGGAAACCGAGGATTGCCCAACTCTCACCCCGCAAGTTCACTTTGTAGCCACCGTCACCGTCCTGCTCAGGGATTTCCCTGGTAAACATAATGGCTCCCACAGGACACACGGCGACACAGGCTTGTTGCCCATCCGGTCCGCCGCCCGCGTCATCCCAATGATACGGGGCATTGGCGCACAGATCGCATTTCCGACTCTTGGCCGCATCGTCATACGCGGCATCGGCGGCGAGAACCGCCCGGCTGGGTGTATACGGGCACGCCTCATGACACAGGCCGCAGCCAATACACTTTTCCCTGTCCACCATGCGCACATTGCCATGCTCAGCATTGGCGGTCAGCGCACCGGTCGGACAGACCTGCACGCAGGCAGGGTCCACGCATTGACGGCATTGCTCAATGGTCAAATCATCGGGAAACGCCGCGAAGGAATTCTGCATGATCTGGATTCTGGAAAGCGATAGGCTCTCTGCCCCTTCATGAATCAAGGAACAGGCGAGCATACAACTCACACAGCCCTGGCATTTCTCGATATCCACCAGGAGATACCCATCGGCGGGGGGAATGCCATCTGCCGGCACAAACATCCGCCCCGTTCCAGGCGTGTTGTTTGCACCAGCCTGACCGGGTTTATGTCCACCCGTCCCCGCGATAAAAATGATAGCACCCGTGACTTTGATGAAATCTCGACGCGTGATGGTCGCTTTTTTAGGCTTTTGACTACTCATTAAGTTGCCTTTCACTTTTTGACCTGCCATTACCTTCGACCAGCGACTGCTGCACCTAGCCGAAATACGCATAAACGCCGTGTAGTGCGACGGCAAAGCCCCAGCCCAGGCCTATCACAACCAACGCTGCGCCTACACTACTCACGAGAAATAGAAACACCAGGACGAATATGTACACGACAAGATGGTAAAAGAAATCCCGGAGTCTGCGCGTCTTGGCCTTTGAACCTTGATCCTGTGCATCGTTTTGCATGTGAATTTCCTCCTCAATAGCCCTCATTCGAGTATACGCCACCTAATCTCGCGGTGTGGTCCATCGAGTGCGTGATATTTCAACAAGCACTGCTGAACCTCAACATGTTCAGTGTAGCATGATCCACCGGGGGCACAATTCACCTCTCCCCCCCTACTGTACATAAGTACAGCCCGTATGTTTCGCTCGTAAAGGTCTGCAAAAACAGAACTTTTGTTCGTATAATGCAGTCACACTTTCCGCAAGCGGACAGCACACAGGAGGGCTGATGGACCAACACCCGCAGCATCCACGACACCCGCCCCTGACGCGCGTCAAAGCGTTGTCCTCCGAGGGGCGGATCGGCGGCTACCTGGTCGTGTGGGGCAGCCCCGCCCTACGCGATCTACAGGGCGAGTTCTTCACGCCGCACACCGACCTGGGCCTGGACTGGTATCCCCGCCGTCCGGTGCTTTACCATCATGGGCTAGACGATGACCTCGGCCCGGTGATGATCGGCCAGATCGAGGTCATGCAGCCGGATGATACGGGCGTGTGGGTCGAGGCACAGTTGGATTTGCACAACCGCTGGGCGCGGCGCGTACTGGCGTTGGTCGAGCGCGGCGTGCTGGCCTGGAGTAGTGGCAGTCTGCCGCATCTGGTCGAGGTGTGGGACGACGGGCATATCCGGCGCTGGCCGGTGGTCGAGGGCAGTCTGACGCCCACACCCGCCGAGCCGCGTTACACCGACGCCGTGACCGTCAAAGCCGCGTATGAGGCGCTCGGCCTGCCCACCGACCGTATCACCGCCCCGGCGGAGATAACAACCGCGCCGCCATCCGTAGGGGCGTATGGCAATACGCCCAACAGCACGCCCGCACCGCAAACCATGCACATTGATCAAGGAGGGACGATGACCCAACACACGCCACACCAGGATCGCGAACCCCGCGACGGCATCAAGCGCCTGCCTATCGCGCAGACGCCGCACACGCCGCACATCACCATCAGCAGCAAGTACGCCGATCTCGACGCGGTGGATATGGCATTCATGCACACCTGGCTCAGCCGCACCGGGCAATGGATGCCCACGACCGCGTTCATGCGCGAACTGGCGTCCAAAGCGTTTCAGGCAGTGGAGCGCGGCGAACTCGACGCCGGGGCCATGCGCGCGCTGCCGGTCAAAGCCGACGAACTG
>CBEVZO010000383.1:0-4634 GCA_965554365.1 uncultured Anaerolineae bacterium | reverse complement strand
CCGCTTGCATTTGCTGTATTGTTCACGCTAAGGAGCCGCGCTATGTCCCGCCGACTGCCGCTTATTGTGTTGTTGCTGTGCGCGCTGACCGCCCTCGCCACCATTCCCGCCGTTGTGCCCGGTCACGCACAGACCGATCCCACCGCGCAGATCAACGCTGCCCTCACCGATCTCAGCACCCGCGCCGGAATCCCACTCACGCTGAACGATCTCTCCACCTGGCGCTGGTCAGGAGCCAACTACCCCGACACCAGCCTCGACTGTCCACAGCCCGGCGTGGGGTATTTGCAGGTCGTCACGCCCGGCTATCGCATTGAGTTCACCTACAGCGGCGCAACGTTCGACTATCGCGCATCCGCTGACGGCAGCATTCTGTTCCTGTGTGCCGGACCCGCCACCGTGCCCGGCGCGCAGCCCGCCGCCGCCCCCACTAACACGCCCGCCGCCGCACAGATCATCGCGACCGCTGCGCCAGCGGGACGCGCGGTGTGTCCCGGCGCGATGGACACGCAGCTAAACGTGGGCGACGAAGCGCGCGTGCGCCCCGCCGGACTCCCGGTCAATGTGCGCGCATCAGCCTCCGCCGCCAGCACGCAGGTCACACAACTGGCTCCCGGCGACACATTCATCATCATCGGCGGCCCCGTGTGCGCCGAAAACCTCGTCTGGTGGAATATTCGCGTCGGCGCGTTTACCGGCTGGGCGGGCGAAGGTGCGAACGGCCTCTACTGGATCGAACCCACCGGCAACGTCGTCGCCCAACCCACGCCCACATCGCAACCTGTCGCCGCGCAACCTACCCCCGCCGCGCCGACCATCAACGAGGATGCAGTCGTTTACACGCTCCCCGAAGGCAACGCGCCCGCGATCTCGTCCAGCACCACCGCACAGTTGGGCCGCCAATTCGAGTTCCCTATCGCGGAACCCGTGACCAGTCTCGCGTGGTCCCCAGATGGACAAACGCTCGCCGTGACCGGGCAGCACGGACTGCGGCTGTATACGCTGGCACTGTTCCGCAATCCGCCGCGCGTGTTCCAGGTTCCCAACGGCCCGACAAATGCCGTCGCGTTCTCGCCGGACGGATCGCTGATCGTCACCGGACATCAGGACGCCATTGTGCGCGTGTGGGACATCAACACAGGCGGGCTGCGGGCGCTGCTGCGCGGACACCTGCACTCCGTATGGACCGTTGCTTTCTCGCCGGACGGATCGCTGATCGCGTCGGGCGACGGCAATCTCGCGGGCGGCACGGATAGCACCGTCCGCGTGTGGGATGTCAGCGGGCGCGTGGAAGTCGCCACACTGGTCGGGCATACCGGCGCGGTGACGGCGCTCGCTTTCAGTCCTGATGGATCGCTGCTCGTCTCCGGCGGCATGGACGGTACAGTACGCTTCTGGGATGTCGCCAGCGGTAACCCCGGCACGCTGCTCACCAACCACACCGACGCCGTGCGCGCAGTCGCGTTCAGCCCGGATGGGACATGGCTCGCCTCGGCGGGCGATGACGCACAGATTCACCTGTGGGAGATCGCATCAAGCACACTACGCACGCTGGAGGGACACGGCTCCGCGACCAGCACCTTCGCCTTCAGCCCCGACGGATCGCTGCTGTTCACGGGCGGCGGCGCGGTTGCGGGCGCGGACGATCCGGTGTTCGTGCGTGTGTGGGACCTCGCCACCGGGCAGATCATCGCGTCCCTGCCCGCCTATGACACCTCGCCCGACTCGCGCGTGACGGGCCTCACATTCGCCCCAACAGGCATCAACATCGCCGTCGCGCACACGCAGGAGGATCAGGGCTTTGTGCGCGTGTGGGAGGTGCTGCCATAAGTCGGATTTTGCACACAATGGGGCAGGACAACGCCTCCTGCTCCATACCACATGTCCCAACTATGAATTTTCGGTAGGACCTTTGCGAATACGCTCACGTGCCTCTTGCAGCGAAAACCGGTACGTCGCCATGTCTTCCAGCCACCATGTAACTCCGGCTTCGACATAACGTGCTTTCTCTTGCATCTCTTCAGCGGTATGTTCCCCATCCGACCAGAGAATCACCACGATATCAAAGGGATCATCGTTGGCACGATACGGCATCATGTAGGCTCTGATTGCACGCACTTCGTCCGGGGTGATGGCACGATTTTCTGTAGGATCGGCTATTGCGACCACGCCATCCCAACGAGCCGCGCGTCTGAACGGGGCTTTCTTGTTGGACCACGCTCCACATGCCCAGATCGGAATGCGGGGAGACTGTACCGGGCGGGGCAAGAAGCAGGCATCCGTCACCTGATAATGCTTGCCACTAAAACTGAACGGTTCGCCGCGCCATAATCCTGCTAATACAGTCAGTCCTTCGTCTAGTTTCTCGGCACGGATTGCCGGATCACCATCTTCTCCAAACGCCTCGAACTCTTCGCGTCCCCAACCCAACCCCACGCCCAGGACTAAGCGGCCCCCGGAGAGATGATCAACGGCGACTGTCTCGCGTGCCAGCTTCCAGGGACGCCGCCGGGCCACAGGCGTCACCACAGTGCCCAATGTAATGCGCTCAGTACGCATCGCCATCGCTACCAGCGCCACCCAGGAATCTGTAGCCGTATTCGGTTGCCCAATATGGTCCCAGGTAAAAACACCATCCCAACCTGCTTGTTCTGCCTCATCCGCCAGTTCTGCAAGCAAGAGCGGATCGCCGTACTCGCCAACACTGGGTACATAGACACCATAACGCATACCGGAACCTCCTCTATATTTGGCGGTGCATCACCATAAACACGCCGCGTCACGCAAGGCATCTATCATTGTAACTGAACGTACCCCAAACGTGTGAGTGTATTATCAAAATAAGATGCACATTAAAACCCTGCCTGACCCTTGCTCTTGCCCCTGCCGAGGGCTATAATCGCTATACAGGGTCAAGCTGATCATTACCCGCGCACCACGCGATCAAAGTCACCCATGCGGGTGCATAACCGACAATTAATCGGGGGCGTCACGCAGCGGACGCCCTATTTGCTGTCAACACGAGCCAAAGGCACAGACTGATGACTGATTTTCTGTTAGGCGTGGCATCCTTCGTTCTGGTGTTGGTCCCACTGGTGATCATCCACGAGTTCGGGCACTTCATCGCCGCGAAGATCGCCGGGATCACCGTTCTCGAATTCGGGATCGGTTTCCCGCCACGCGCCGCGACTCTCTTCACGCGCGGCGATACGATTTACACGATCAACTGGCTGCCCATTGGCGGCTTCGTGCGTCCTTACGGCGAAGACTTCGTGCGCCCCAAGACCGAGGACGAACTCTCAACCGACCGCTCAGAGATCGAGGAGCGCGGCATCAAGAATCCCAAGAGCGTCTTTGAAGCGGGACCCTGGGAACGGATGCTGTTCATGGCCGCTGGACCGGGCATCAACCTGATCCTCGCGTTGGTGCTGTTCATTCTCGTCGCACTGGTCGGGCAGCCCTTCGGGCGCGCCGACGTGACAGTGGTGGACCTCGACGAAGATTCAGCCGCAATGGAAGCTGGCCTGCTAGAAGATGATATCATCCTCTTTGCTGGTGCTGAGAAAATGGAGTCCGCCGACGACTTTAACGACTGGATCAACGCGCGGCCCAACGAACTCGTGACGCTGACCATTGAGCGCAACGGCGCGCAGATGGACATCACAATGGTCGCCACGCCCTCCGCCGATACCAGCATCGAGCGCGTGTACATCACCGGCATCGTCGAGGATAAGCCCGCCGACGGCAAATTCCTGGAAGAAGACCTGATTATCGCCGTCAACGGTGAGGAAATCACCAGCATCGAGCAGTTGCAGGATATCACGCAAGATCACGAAGACCGTGAAATGGTCGTCACCGTGCTGCGCGGCGCGGAACAATTGGACATCCCGGTCGCGCCGACGGAAGACGACGACGGCGTGGTACGCATCGGCATCACGATTTCCGAAGCGCAGCCCGCCGCCATCGGCCTGACCGCCGTCAACCGCGACACGGAAACATATACGCGCGCCCTGCCCTTTGGCGAGGCCGTTGAAACCGGCGTAGACGAATTCGTCACCCTGCACAAAATAATGTACGAGTTCGTAGGTGACATTTTCAGGGGCGACGTAAGCCTGTCAGAAGCGCGCCCGGTCAGCCCCATAGGTATCGGGCAGATCGGCGGGCCGGTGTTCGAGCAGACGCTTGACGAAGGCGAAATGTACCCGATTGTGCTATTCGCCGCCTTCCTCAGCGTGGCCCTCGCGATCACCAACCTGCTGCCGATCCCCGGTCTGGATGGGGGCCGTATCCTGTTCGTGATCATCGAGCTAATCCGGGGCAAGCCCATGGCGCCGGAGCGCGAAGGCCTGATCCACCTGATCGGCGTGCTGCTGCTGCTCGGCTTGATCTTCCTGGCTGTAATCAACGATATCGTCAACCCGATTAATCTGACTGGTGGTCCGTAACGAAACTTACGAAAAAGCCTCCCCCCTAAAGCCCCCCTCCAGCCGAGCTAGAGGAGGGACTTGGACACCGAGCAGTCGCTTCTCCCCCTCTCCGGCTTGGCGGGAGAGGGGGCCGGGGGGTGAGGTTGGATTTTCGCACACAACACAGCACCATACGCAACAAGCAACAGAGTGTGAGATACACAGGGG
>CBEVZO010000382.1:0-4646 GCA_965554365.1 uncultured Anaerolineae bacterium | reverse complement strand
CCTGCCCTGGCGCGATCTGCTCGCGTTGCCCGTTGGCGATCAGCCACTCGATATTCTCATCGCTGAGCTGCCCCAACATATACAAAACTCTGCGCATCGTCGCCTCTTTCTGCTTTCGCATCTGGCACCATTGGGCACAGTATAGCCTTAGAATGAGACGACCCGCAAGCAAAACAACGCCCGATGCGATGATCGGGCGAGAGTTGAAGCTAATTGACGGTCAGGATGTGACCGGACAATACGGAGCTTACGGTTTATCCGGGACTTGCTGCTCGATGCCACCCAAGCCCCCGGACTGATCGGCCAGCAGATCATCGTCCAGATCGTCGCCGAGTTCTTCCTGTGCGGCGATCAGTTCTTCCACCGTGAAATCGAACCCTTTTTCCTTGCCCAACTTCACCGCAGCTTCGTTCTTTTGTTGTTCCAACTCGCCTTTCAGGGCCGAGTCAGCGTTGCTTTTTTCGAGAAATGACTTCGCGTTTTTCAGGGACATGATTTCGGACTCCTTCTTTTAGTATCTCAGCAGCTCACAGCTATTGTTATAGTGTTAGCGTTAGATTGTAGCATTCTTTGTGCAACCGTTCACCTTTTCTGTCGTCGCAACGCGGTCAAAAGGGCCGTTCGGTTGCACAATCTCTACATGATTTATATTTTCCCGAGTTGCCGTTTACGGCGCGCCGATCCAGAACCCATCGACCAACGGCTCAAATCCATCGGCGAACAGATCGACGACACCCTCATCATCCGGCGCTTGCATCAACACGGCATAGGCGCGGTTGTCCACCACGATGACATAGATACGCCCCGTCACCGCCGTATCGCCCATGATGCCCGCATACAGCAGTACAGCCCATGTATGGTGGTCACCGTAGTACGTGCGCCGTGATTGAGTCAAGTCGTTCACATCCGGCGCGACATAGGTTTCCAGCAACGTGTTTTGCATGGCTTCGGGGGTCAGGTCTTCGCCCAGCGTCAGCCCAGTAGTGGCGACAAAACTCATCCCGCTGTAGTCAGTTGGTGGTAGATACAACCTGAGGATATCATAGTCCAGGGCATACCAATCGAGCCGGAAGGGATATTGCACGTTGCGTTGTACAAAGCCGTCAGGATAAACCCACAAGTCTGTCGATTTCTCAAAGTCCCACGCGCGCGCCACAACCCCTTGCGCCGCCATCGTTTCCTCGTCCGGCGGAGTCAGGTCCACGAGATTGCTATGGGTATTGAGAATTTCGAGCGAGGCGTCCAGATCGCCGACGCCCTCTAGCGCCTCGGCGGTGAAGACCATTTCCAATTCGCGCTGCGGGTGGTATACAGCATACCCGCGCCCCACCATATGCCCGGCCTCTGTGTCGTAAGAGTAGTCGAAAGCCAGCGCAATCTCGCCGCCAAACACCGTTATTTCATAGCCGCTTTCGGGGGTGCGCTCATAGCGCTCAAAGAAGCGATCCGCGATGTCTTCGAGGTCGGGACCGTAGTCGGTAGAGAAATAGATCGTCAAGTTATCCGCGCCGTCGGGTCTGGCCGTGCGATACCACCGGTTGTCGTTGTCAAACAACCAGCGATCCCACCCGCTGCGTGTCGGGACGGTGACCATGTAATTGGAAATCGTGCGTCCGCGCAGTGTCGGGTCGATCCCCGTATTGTCGATATGCACTGTCTTGGACGCGAACCCGGTCGTGCCGCCAAAGGTGGTGATCAGCAAGCCGAGGTTGTACTCACCGGTCGGCGCAGGCTGCCAACGCCAAGTCAGGCCCGTTTCCGGCCAGATGTAGGTGTTGCCGGGTTCTTGCACCACACGCCCTTCAGGAGTCACCACTGAGCGATACGTCTGGAACTCGGACCCCGGGGCAATGTCGATCACGGCGAGCGCGTTGGTGTCCTCAGCGCGGTTGATCACGCGCTGCACGACGCCCCCGGTGAAGTCGGCGTTGACATCGAACATTACCGCAACGTCGTTCCAAATCTCGTCACCCGGTTCACGGTAACGTCCATCGAGAAACGCGACGTCTTCTTTGATGATCAGCAGTTCATTGAATTCGTCGGTCCCATCGCTGATCACCGGCAACGTCACGTCCCAGAACCAGGGCACATGTTGCACGCCCGACTTCCACACGTTGAGCCGCTGCAAACGCCCGTCTACTTCAACATCAGTCAAGATGCGTTCGCCGGAGTAGCGTAGCACTGTGCCGTCTTCCAGCACATAGTCCACCGTTGCATCGCCGTAGGAGATGCGACGCCCCACGAGTTCTAGCTCCAGGCTCACGGGGTCCATCACAGACGCTTCATCGGGTGGGAAGGCGCGCGTGATGGTGATCTGCGGTGCGGCAGGCAGGTGAAAGCCCAACTCGGCCTCAACGCCAGTCCAGACCTGCGGCGTCACCATGTTGTAGTAGTTGCGTAGCATCTTGCCCCACTCTTGCAGCGGACTCTGCTCGAAATACACGTTCTTGAAGTCCTTACTGCGATCGGGGAAGTAGATGTTGTAATAGGAGAGGTTGGCGGCCAGTGCGCGTTCGCCTGCATTCTCATATACGCGCGCGTCGTCCATCGTCTGCAATACGTCCTCTGCTGCGCCAATCAACGCAGCATCGGTGGAATTAGCAATAATGCCGCGCATAAAGCTGCCGATATCAACGCGGATTTGCTCACCCAGGAACTCGGTGTAGGCGTAGGTGTTGGTGCGTACGTCGCCGATGAGTGTGCTGTAGCTGGCCGGGCGGCGATTTATCACGCGCGCGAAGTGTTCGACTGCGTCCACGACTGGATCGAATTTGTGGAGGTTGAACACCGCATGGGTCAGATAGACGATTTCGGACGTGCCGCGCAGGGGTACATCACGCTCGATGTAAAGATCAACGAGTTCGATCCCGGCGGCTTCAAGGTCTACCTCGTCCGCTTGGTTCAACGTTTCCAGCAGCACGGTCATATCCAGCGCCGGATCGACCACCACTTCGGGGGAGGCCAGTGCATACTCGAAGAATGGCGCAACTCCGGCGAAATACTCCACGCTGCTCATCAGGCACGCATCATTAATCAGCAGATCAAACCGTTCGACGCCTGCGGCCTCGGTAGCGAGGGCGAAGGCTTGCTGCAATTCGGGCACGGTGAGGATAGCGTGTGTATCACCTTCGGTAGTGTCGTCAGTGATCAAGCCATTCCATGCTGCGCCATGACTCCCAAACGCGATCACGTAATGCTGCGCGGGATAATGGGTGATGGCCCACACCAGAAATTGCGCGAAGGTCTCGCCGTTACTGGTATCCACTTCGCCCAGGTCAGTGAGTTCAACGGTGTCGATAGTGGGCGGGAAAACATCTTCATCGTCGTGGTCGCCTGTCACATCGGCGGCGATTTCGTACAACCGCGCCGTTGTCCAGTCCCCGTTCGTATTGGTATAACGCGGGTGACGATCCACCAGCGCAATCACATTCACCTGGTCTGTCGTGCCGCCCCCGACCTCAAACTCGTCCAGATCGTAGAGGATGCCTGGTTCCAGATTGTTGTCGCCGCCGTAGTACGCCAGGACCGTCCACTCTGCTTCAGGGCGGGGTTCTTGCGACGGGAACCCGGCAGCTTCGAGATCGGCTGTGGCGGTGTGGAATTCGGGCGTCTCTATGCCCTGACGCAATTCAATCGTGAGATTGAACTCGCCGGAACTACCACCATCGGCGACTTTATAGCGCGTGGCAATCAGCGAGTAGTTGCCTGCGTCGGCTTGATAGAACGTGATCAGCGAACTGGAATCACCTTTTTCACGATCATCGTTCTCCGCCAGGATGTTGTCTTGATCGTCGAGCAGATACAACAGTGTATCTAGCTCACCGTCTTCTGGTGGGGCCATATCGGCGACGATAGTCATGCCATCTTCGGGCACAGTGAAGGGGATACGTACATAGGGCTGTCCATCGTCGATTGTGCCAGAATAAGGGTCGCCACCCTGTCCCAGGGCTGGCAAGGTGGGGATCAACAACAGAACTATGACCAGGAGTGTCACAAAGCGGACTTTCACCTCAAGCCTCCAAATCTATACAAGGTGGTGTCGGGCATACGGTGCTCTAGTTTTTATGCTAGCGTGTTGGCTCCATTTTAATATCGAAACGTTAAAAACTCCAATCGCAGCCGGGGATGCGCAGATCGTGGTACAATGCACGCCGCTGAGTTTGGATTGTTGTATATGAGGACGACGGAACTTGAAACGTGACATTGTAGGCAAACTTGCCAGTGAAATGACGCTGCGTCGAGATCAGGTGACGCGCACGGTGGGCCTGTTTGACGAAGGCAACACCGTCCCCTTTGTGGCGCGCTATCGTAAAGAAATGACCGGCAGCCTGGACGAAGAACAACTGCGCCAATTGCTCGACCGCCTTTCGTATCTGCGCAAACTGGCTGAACGACAGGACACGGTGATCGCCAGTATCAACGACCAGGGCAAGCTGACGCCGGAACTCGAAACCGCGATCTTCGAAACGGAGACGTTTCAGGCGGTTGAGGACCTCTATCTGCCGTACAAGCCCAAACGTCGCACGCGCGCGCAGATCGCACGCGAACGGGGGTTGGAGCCGCTGGCGGAGTTAATTCTCGCACAGAGCCGCGAGACGCGCGATCTGGATCGCGCCGCGCAATCGTTCCTGAATGACGCTGTGCCG
>CBEVZO010000381.1:0-4654 GCA_965554365.1 uncultured Anaerolineae bacterium | reverse complement strand
GTCCCGCCCACCAGGGCCGCAGCGTGTTGAGTCGATTCCATGTCCGCGCGTGACTCAGGGGCAGCCGCCGCGTGAGGATCAGCGCAAGCAGCAGGAGTAGCACGCCGATCAGGAACCACCAGGGCGCGGAGGGGTTGAAGTAGCTTTGCGGGCCGCCTTGCGTGGGGCGGTAATGGTTCAGCGAGTGCGTTTGAGGTCGGAAATGGTACGCGCTGAAGATCATACACACGGCAGCGCACAGCGCGCACACCGCCGCAAGCACATTGCGGTAGCGCAGCACAAAGCGGTTGAGGCGATCCAGGGCTGGTTGCACACGCGATCCTTAAGTGGGGCCGTTTTTCAAGCGACCGCGATATCCGCCTTTATTGCTTAAAGAGCATTAGGCTTGGGTGGTTGACACCGGGTTGCTCCTGAGCCTATAACGTACCCGGAGGCGCAGAAAGCCGATCTCCTCTGCGCCTCCGCTATCGATAGTTTATTGTAACCTGATTCAGCGCTCCGTGCTGACTAGTTTTGCGGCCACGCATCGGTGGACTGCTTCCACGACTTGAACCAGTCCCACATCACCGCGAGGCCGTCCTGCACCGGGATGGATGGCGCGAAACCGAGCAGGTCGCGCGCCTTCGTGTTATTGCAGTACGTGATCGGCGGATCGGTGGGCGGGGTGGGTACGGATGTCGTGTTGAGCGTCATGCCGGAAAGCTGCTGGATGTGCTCCACAAAGTCGATCAGCGACACAGGCGCGCCCACGCCCATGTTGATCACTTCGTAGCCCAGCGGACGATCCAACGCGGCCATCACGCCCTTGACGGTATCCTCGATGAAGGTCCAGTCGCGGTGAATGTCGCCGCCGTTGAACAGCGGGATCACCGTGCCGTCGAGCAGTGCTTCCATGACGCGCATGGGCATCATATCCGGGCGGCCTGCGGGACCGTACACGTTAAAGAAGCGCAGCACCGTCACGTCCAGGCCGTGCAGATGGGTGTACGCGTGGCCCATCATCTCGGCGGCGCGCTTGCTGGCGGGATACGCCGCTAGAGGCCGGTCGCAGGGATCGGTTTCGATGAACGGAAGCTGCGTGGTCATGCCGTAAACAGACGAGGTAGACGCTTGCACAAAGACCGCGCAGTTGTTTTCGCGCGCCGCGTCGAGCAGGTTCAGCGAGCCGTTGAGGTTGACTTCGGTGTACAGCCGGGGCTGGCGCATACTCTCGCGCACGCCGGCCATCGCCGCGAGATGCGCGACACGCTCGACGCCGTGTGTCTTAAAGAGCGCGTCCACCGTGCCCTGATCGCGGATATCGCCCTCCACCATCGTGAACGCGGGATGCTGGCTGAGTTCCGCCGCGTTGCGCCGCTTGATCGCGGGGTCGTAATAGTCGTTGAAGTTGTCAATGGCGACGACCGTAGCGCCACGTGTGAGCAGGGCGCGTGAGAGGTGGCTCCCGATGAAGCCCGCGCCGCCCGTTACCAGAATGGTCATGATGTGTCGTCCTCGTGTGTAGAATGTGCGTGCCGCGCGCTGACTTACTGCACGAGGCCCTGAATCCGAAACTCGCCTTCATCCAGATAAAACGATGCCTGGTCAAAATACAGATCACCGGGCACTTCTTCGAACGGCTGAGTGAGCAAATCGCGGAACTGGTCGCTCACTGAGTCGAGCAGTACGGTCGGCAGCCCCAACCCGCCAAAATCGACGGATGTGATCTCGAAGGTCAGTTCGCCCTTGCCATCAATTGTGGGCTCGATCACGATTTCGATGGGCAATCCGATCTCGTCTATTTTGCCGTAGAAGGTCATGTCGCCGTCGTCCAGCCCGACCTGCATATCGTGGAACGGGAAGACGTTGCCTTCCTCGTCGGCGAAATCCGCGCCTTCGTATTCCAGCCACGATGAGAGTTGACGCTCGGTGAAGGTGAAAGTAAACCAACCGTTGGCGGTGGTGCGTGCCATTGTTTTGGCGTTTTCAACGGCGTTATCGAAGTATTGCGCCTCGGCTTGACTGGGGTTGAAGTTATCCGAGATAGGGGGATCGGGTGCGTTGGCGTTCACGTAGAACGCTGCGCCAGCCGCGCCCACGCAGCACAGAAGCGGGATCAAGATCAAGACGATACAACAGCCGCCGCATTCGAACATGGGCTTCCTCCTCGGCTATGGTATGCACAAAGTACGCAGTGTTGCACGGCTGATTGTACCACCACGCGGGGGATCGCTCAATTTTGATAAGTTCCCCAGGTGCATTCGGATTTGGGGGCACGTATGTGCGAAAGCGACCCCATCCCTAAATCCCCTCCCCGTTGACGAGGAGGGGACTTTGCCTCGTGCGCGAAGCTCCCTCCACGCGCGGAGAGGGTTGGGGTGGGGTCGCCGTCAACGGAGGAGGCTGGGAGGGGGTTGCTGTAGTGCGGGAAAGAGGCTGAAAGCAGCATCATACACCCGGCCCTCTCTCCACGCGGCGTGTATAGACCGGGGGGTGAGGTAAACCTGACAAACGTAAACCACCTCGCACTCACCAATCTCTCATTGGACACGCACACGCAGCGCGCTAGAATTGCTGAGAAGGCACGATTCACGCCTACAACCTGGGGGGCACATCGGACGTAGAACCGTGTACACAGACACTTGAGGGTGTGCCGTATGACCATTAATCAACCTGATCGCAATAGCACCGCGCCACGCCGTCGCCCCCTGCGTCATCGTGTCCGACGTTGGATCGTGCGGCTCGGACTCGTGCTGGCGCTCCTTGCAGGAGCGTTGATCGCGCCACGCCTCTATGCGCAGTGGTGGGCGCAGCGTCACATCTACACGCTGGACAATGTGCCGCCGCGCTCGGTCGCAATCATCTTCGGGGCGCGCATCTACCCGAACGGGCGGCCCAGCGCAATGCTCGCGGATCGTGTGCGGACGGGCGCGGACCTGTACCACGCCGGGAAAGTGGATGTGCTGCTGCTGACGGGCGATAACAGCCTGGTCGAGTACAACGAGCCGGAGGCCATGCGGCGTTATGCGCTGCGGCTCGGCGTGCCGGATGAGGCAATCGTCCTGGACTACGCGGGCTTTCGGACGTATGATAGCTGCTACCGTGCCCGCGACATCTTCCAGGTGGAGGACGCGATTCTGGTGACACAGGCGTTTCATCTGCCGCGCGCCCTGCTGATCTGCGACAATCTTGGTCTGGATGTGGTGGGCGTGGCAGCGGACGTGCAGCGGCCTCAGGGCTACAGCCTCCGGTCGTTGGTGTTCAGCGAGACGCGTGAGATTCCCGCGACCGCGTTGGCGGTCTTCGATCTGCTGCGCCGCCCGGAGCCGGTCCTCGGCGATCCGCTGCCGATTGTATCCACACGAGAGTAGGGGCGGGCGATCTACTCGCGTAACTCTGACGAGATTGGTCCAATACCCATGTCCATCATCACGATTGTACTATCTTTGCTGGCGCTGATCTCCGCGATCCTGACGATCCATGCGGCACTTAGCGGCTCCAAACCGCACGAATACGTGTTCAAACCGCTGACGATGGTGTTGATCATCGCGCTGGCGGCCCTTGAAACCGAGCCAACGTCCGATACTTACCACCGCCTGATCATCGCGGGGCTGATCGCCTCACTGGTTGGGGACGTGGCGTTGATGTTTCCGGGGGATCGCTGGTTCCTGGGCGGGCTGGTGGCGTTCCTGGGCGGGCATGTGCTGTACATTGCCGCGTTTAACCAGTCCCGTGACGGGGATGCCGCGTGGTACTATCTGCTGCCGTTTGTGCTGTACGGCGCGCTGATGTTGTGGTGGCTGTGGCCGCATCTGGGAACCATGCGCCTGCCGGTGATCGTCTATGTGGCGGTGATCATGATCATGGCGTGGCAGGCGGCGAATCGCTGGCTGATCGACCGTGAGGCTGATGCGACGCTCGTGGCGCTGGTCGGTGCGTATCTGTTCGTGGCGTCGGATTCGGTGCTGGCAGTGGATCGTTTTCGGGGGAGTTGGCGCAGTGCGCGCCTGTGGGTACTCAGCATGTATTTCGCCGCGCAGTGGTTGCTCGCGCTGTCAGTTTAGGATTCGTAGTGTACTCCGAATTTTGTGATTGCTTTACGTCCCTGTGCCCGCTAGACTATAGATGGTAACGGGCACAAGGACAATACAAACCTCATGCAAGAACAAACACACACCGAAGTTCTGATCGTCGGCGCGGGGCTGGCAGGCTTGGTTGCCGCACGCACATTGTCCGACGCGGGTAAACAGGTCCTGATCACCGAGAAAACAGACGAGGTCGGCGGGCGATTGGCGACACGCGTGGTCGGGCCGGGATTGGCCGATTATGGCGCGCAGTTTTTCACCGCACGTAGTCCCGAATTTCAGACCTGGATTGATCAGTGGTGCGCGGCTGATCGAGTGTATGAATGGGCGCAAGGGTGGAGCAACGGCAGTTTGCACGGTGCGCCAACCCAGGGCCATCCGCGTTACGCGGTACGTGAGGGGATGCAGGCGTTAGGGCAGCATCTCGCCGAGGATTTACCGGTCAAATTAGGCGCGAACCTGACCGTGATCACGCAGCATGATGAGGGGGCGGGCTGGTTGGCGCTGGATGATCAGGGACGATTGTACACCGCCGACGCGCTACTCATGACGCCGCCCGTGCCGCATAGCTTGCCACTGCTGCGCGCGGG
>CBEVZO010000380.1:0-4659 GCA_965554365.1 uncultured Anaerolineae bacterium | reverse complement strand
ACAATTGTCGCCAGACTGGCGGTGATACTCACATCCTCGTTGCGCTTGAGTACATACGCGCGGATCACTTCTCCAGCACGAAATAGGTACACGTTGTTGCCCATGTAACCGATCACGACCACCGGGAACAATCGCGTGAGCGGCACCACTTTGATCGACCGCAGCAAGTAATGCCAGCGCCAGGTGCGTCCCCACACCGCAAAAAAATAAATCGTAGCCCCCGCAGCCAGCCAGCCAAGATGCACGTTCTGCACATCGTCCCACACGTCACTGAGCTGCAATCCGCGCAGCCCAATATACAAAAAGGCTACGCTGACCGACAATCCGATAATAAGCGGCATCCAGCGCCGCATCAATTTCCCTATCATGCTAAACCTATCGCTCCTGCCCGCATCATTGCTCAATATGGCGGCGGCATTCTACCGCAAAGCAGGCGTTATCGCACATTCACAATACACTACTCAACGACGATTTCCTTAGTACGTTACATCGCAGCAAAAACGGCGTGCCCACTATGGCCCACGCCGTTTGTCGCTGAAACCTTGTCACTGGTCAAAAACTACAGACCGTTGCTGGGGTTTACCGCGTCCGGAAGCATACCAGCAAGAATGCGCTCCATCGCCATTGAATGGCTGCATACACCGCGCGAATGGAAAAAGCTGCAATCACAGGTCCAAATTCCCCCGCTATACGTCACTGTATGGGGGTTATTGTCACCGTCAAACGTCACAGAGAACGATTCAAAACGGATGCGATCACGTTGTTCGGCGTAACGCTTAGCCTTTTCAATCTTGCCGATCATACCGTAGTCCATGAGTACTCTCCTTAGCAGCTACAAACCGGACTCGAAGCAAAAAAGCACACTGGTTCCCCAGCGTGCTTTAGGTGCTAAATTCAACTGTATAGTGTACTCTGCTCATCGCGGTTAATCCTTAAAAATAACGTCGCCTCAACGTCACGCGATTGCTTGAAGTTAATCACTGCAAAATTTTTTAATGTGATTGCTGCCAGTATAAGAGATGTGCAGGGCAAAGTCAACAACGCTGGCCTTAGGATTGTGTTAGAACCCGTTAAAACAATGTGCCCTGACGGGGGACCGCAGGCAATGCATCCAACGTAGAGCAACACACACTCCCCGCCAATACAAACGCCAGATCGCCCCTGCCGGTCACTGCTAAACTGGCGATCCGGCTCGCTGGAGATAGGTCGCGTGGCAACAACTGCAACGCCCGCACCGCATCAAACACATCATGCGCTGATCCTTGATACAACATATGTAGCTCCGCATCATATACGTGCAGCGTTAGCGCATCCCGGTCCGCCACAACGATGAAGTCACCTTCCGGGGAACAAGCCACCTGATCAATCGGGGCCGCAGTCGTCAGCGCCGCCTGTACCTGACCCGCCTGATTGATCACGACAATCCCGTTCTCATGTGCGATCACCGCCCGCCCAGAAACATCGGGGACAAACAACGCGGGTGTATCGGAGATTTCATAATCGGTGAGCGCGTAGTGCCCCACATACACATGCTGCTGGAAAAAATACAACGTATGAGCCGCATCCAACGCCGCCACCGTGCCCAGGTCACGATCCAGCGCCACCGCGATAAATGGTACAGCGCGCTGCGCCCTGAGGACTGCCCGTTCACCATCCATATCCAACACAAGACGAACGTGGCGCTCCCAACACAACCGCAGACGCCCGTCGTAACTGGTCATGATCACCATACTGCCGGTATCCACACACGGCTGATACGCCCCATTGGGTGCGCACAAGGTCACGATATACTCGCGCCACGTTTCACCTGTCAGATCGCGGAGCGTGGGGAGTGCAAGATGCGCGGTTGCATGATATACACCATGTGTCACGTCGTAGAACCGCACCTCGGATTCCGACAACCACACCGCCAGCAATAATGGATCACCCGCCAGAAAATGCACCGCATGTAATGGCTGGTCCGCCAAATCAAGCCGCCACGCCACGAAGTCCCCCTTCTCTCCGCAGAATCACTCCAAATCGGTAATGGTAAGCGTCGCGCCGCCGTTCATCCACACATCCAAACTGTACTGGAATGAATCGATAGCCTTGTTCTTCAACTCGCCACCAACCAACAGATCGTAGCGGTCACGGTCAAAATCAAACGTCGGCGCGCTGCTCCCCTGAGCTTTGACATTAATCGTCGTGTTCGCCGGAACGAGAAGTTCAAGATCGCCGCCCACCACCAGATCGCCATCCAGCACGTCGTTGACAGGCAACGCCAGCAACACATTGCCACTGGGTACATCCAACGCCAACGAAGGCACATTCACCGCTGCGAAGTCCAATGACACCGCGCCGCTGGCAACCGTGAGATCGAACTGCTCCACCACCACACCAATCGGGAGTGTGATTTCCAGCGTGCCGCGCCCATAATCTTCCAACCGGGGCAGCGCATTACGATAGTCTTCCGTAATCGTCAGCGTGCCGTCCTGATCAATGAGTTCCCATGTCATCTCGACATCGCTCTCGTTGCTGCCCTTGAAGATCACCGCCAGTTCGCGTTCATGTTCCGCCGCCGACACGACCGTTACCGCCGTGCGCTCCAGGTCCACCAGCAACCGGACGCGCTCTACCGAGGTGGGTAGCACCTTCGAGAAGGTTTGTTGATTATCTGTCCGCACGACATCGGCCTGCTTGCGATACGCAAAAAACACGACGGCAGCCACCATCACCAACGTCACCACCAACCCGATCAGGCTGGTATCCAACGACAAGCGCGATATCCGTATCTGTCGCCGTCCGAACAACACATCGAAACCAAACAACACTACCAACGCAGGCCACGCTCGGAATAGCACATCCTCGACCACATCAGGAAACGCACCAGCCACCATCAATAACCACAGGCTGCCCAACGCAATGATGATCAGCGGCCACATGAAATTTCGGCGTGTCACGGTCATGCTGCCCTCCACAATTGTTTGATCAACAGGGTCAGCCCGAACAAAATCACCACCAGAGGCAAGAAAGCGTCGCCGTTTTCGCTGCTAAGGATGCCCAGGTTACGCGCCAGGACCACCAATCCCATCACGATCACCACGCCGCCGATCAAGATCATCGTTTCAGGATTCGTTACGCGGTGGTGGATATCAGCACCCACTGGCAAATCGGCCAGCGTTTCTGGTGGCAGCATGTACCACAGGGCCAGGTAAATCAATACGCCGGTCCCGGCGGTGAAGATGCCCAAAATGATACACAGTCCCCGCACCCACCAGGGGTTGACGCCCACATAACTCCCCAAACCTCCGCAGACTCCACCGAAAACTCGGTCGGTCAGGCTTCGTGTCAGCCGTTGTACTCTCATCCCATTCTTCCTTGCGACGCTGTAAATCTCCTCTGCCACTATACCCTGTCTCCACCAACGCGCAAGTTCGTGTGCTGGCTGCGTATACCATAGGAGAGTTGCATTTGACATGGAAGCACGCCACAATCAGCCCACGACACGCACGGAAAGAGGAACTTATGCCCGCACTGCAATTCCATCCCGTGATGGCCCTGAGTTTTGAGAAATTCACCGCTGCCTTCAACCATGCCTATAGCGACTACTTCACGCCCATCGTGATGAGCGTTCCAGGGTTTCAGGGATTGATCGCACGCGAGAGTCTGGACTTAGATGCCTCGGTGGCGGTGCTGGATGAACACGCCATTGTTGGCACAGGATTGCTGGGCATACGTGGCAGCCGGGGCTGGATCGGCGGCATGGGCGTGATCCCGTCGCGGCGGCGGCAAGGCATCGGGCGGCAGATGATGCAATACTTGATCGATCAGGCACGTCAACGAGGGTTAGCAAAGCTGCAATTGGAAGTTATCGAGGCCAACACGGGCGCACAAGCTCTATATCGCGAGATGGGTTTTCAGGATACGCGCTACCTGCACGTCCTCACACGAGAACCGCAAGATATATCTTCCACAGACAACACATACCGGGTGGTGCAGCAGGAGGCTGAGGATCTGCTCACACACTACGCTGCGTTCCACGACACACGAAATTGCTGGCAGAGGAGTGATCTCTCACTGCAGGGCCTCGTGTCCCATGCCGCAGGGTTTGCCGCGCTGGATGGTGAACATGTCGCAGGGTATGCGTTGGGGTGGTTTGATCCAGACGGCATACGTTTAGCTGATCTTGCCACGCGTGTAACCGACACTACCACACGCCACGCCATCGCCCACGCGGTGCTGGCGCATGTTCACACGGTGTATCCCCGCGCGCATGGCAACGCCATCAACATCGCGGACGATGATCCGCTGTTACAAGCCTATCTTGACGTGGGCTACCACACCGACTTCCGGCAGATCGAGATGGAACTGATGTTGTGACCGACGACGACCGCGACACTTTGTAGAAAAACAAGCGGAAAAGCAAACAGAGTACCTGCGATGGGTACTCTGTTCGATCACCACTTGAACACTGATCACTCAAAGGGAGAACGCACGAAGCGTAACACCATCTGAATCTCGCCAAATTCTAATTCATCACCGTCACGCAGCCGGTAGCGCCGCCGAGGTTCGAGCGAGAAGCCATTGATGCGTGTGCCATTGACGCTGCCCAAATCCTCAAGATACAATGCCCGCTCAGCTTCAACCTGCACAATCGTCGCGTGCCGCCGCGAAACGCCG
>CBEVZO010000379.1:0-4676 GCA_965554365.1 uncultured Anaerolineae bacterium | reverse complement strand
TTCGCGTCAGGGGAGGGGCTAACCTCAAACCAGTTGCCCCAAGATTGAAATGCACTCTATCGCAGAAGCGCCTGGGGCTGGGGCGGCGCTTAACAAACCATAAAAACTAGTGTAAGGCACAATTTGAATCACATAAAACGTGTAGCATTAGGACGGGGGCGATCCGTTAGATAATCAGCGGATCGCCCCCTGCGCATTCCTGAAAGTTCTATGCTGCGGTGCGGGGGTGTTGCTTTGCCCAAGCGCCCCGCGCCGCAGGAGTTAACCTCACCCCCCGGCCCTCTCTCCACGCGGCGTAGAAGGGGAGAAAACCGCGCGCCGCATTGTCACCGGGAGAGGGCCGAAGGGGGAGTCGCCTTTACGCGCTGGCGCCGTCAGCTTCCGGCACGATTTCCATTGCGCCGTCTTCCATCATATCACCACCGGCGTCGGGCATATCATCCGGCGCGCCGAAATGGAAGTGGAACTCACCGTCTTCATGGAAGGGCATCATCTCGAACCACTCGCCCATAAACTCACCCATGAAGGGGTGCAGCTCGAACCATTCGCCCGGCATTCCGAAGAACATGCCGCCACCGCCGTCCATATGATCCCGGAATCTACCTTCGTGACCCGGCTCGAAGCCGAAACCAAAGTCGTGTTCGCCGCCGAAGGGCATCATCATGCCGGGACCGAACTCAAAGCGTCCGTCCTCTGGCATGGGGATGAAATAGAACATGCCCGGCCCGACGAAGAACGGCCCTTCGCCTTGCATTCCCGGCGCGAATGGCATACCCGGCAGCATAGGCATCGGCGCGCCCATCCGCATATCGCGCGGGTTGGGGCCGAGGGTGACGGTGAGCGTCAGTTCGGCGTTGTCGCGCACCACTGTCAGCGTAACCTCATCATCTTGCTCGTAGGCGTAAAGGCGATCCGGGAGCGTGTGTTCCTCGTCCACCATGTCACCATCCACTGCCGCGATGATGTCGCCGGCTTCCAGACCAGCGTCTGCTGCGGGTGTGTCCTCGTAGACTTCAATCAGCAGCGCGCCTTCGTCGATAGGCAGCTCTTCTTCGTCGACGATCTCCGGGGTGAGCGTCATGAAGCGCACGCCCAATTGCAGCGGTTGGCGCACATCCACGATTCCCATCTCATACGGTGCGTGGTGGTAGCCGAATTCGGGATGATCCAGACCCGCGATGTCCACTGCGATCTCGATTTCATCGTCGTCGCGCAGTACGGTGAATATTACTTCCTCACCAGCTAACAAATCGAGCATCATGTACGGCATGAGTTCTTCAACCGGCTCGCCATTGATCGCGATGATCAGATCGCCCGGCTCGAAACCGGCATCCGCCAGCGGGGAGTCCTCGTCGATGGCCTCGACCATGATCCCGTCATCGGACATCAGCAGCACCATACCCATCAGCACCATTTCGCCGTGCATGGGCGGATCGACTTCGATGATCACGCCGGGCGGAACCAAGTCGTCGGGACGTTCGCCGAGGACCACTGCCTTCTCAAGTTCTTCGCCGTCACGCACGACAACGATGAGGATTTCATCGCCGGGATCGAAGGACTGGATCAGGTCGACAAGTTGCTCCGCGCTGGTAATGCGTGTGCGGCCCACCGCTTCGATCACGTCGCCCCGCTCAATACCTGCTTCATCTGCGGGGCTGAAGGGCGCAACTTCGACGACGAGTACACCGGCATCCGTATCGTCGATCCCGACGCCGAGCCACGCGGTTTCATCTTCCTGGGCGTTGACGCTCAGCAGTCCCACGCTGCTGATCATCAGCGCGACGATCAGCGCTACACCCATAACATGCTTGCGTTGCATCTGCTTGCACCTCCTAAGGTCTGCATAAAAGCGTATGCTTCATGCATCACTGTGCCACTAAATTGTAAAAAATGTGTAATCTGAGCCTTAGAACACGCTAAGAAATTGGGAGTCACCCGGCGCTCCAACGGTTGTGCGTGACGTGGCGTGCATCGAGCGTCCCGCCGTTCACGCACGCAGAGGAAATATCACGCCAGGAACAAGACCGTCGTGCCGCTGAGTGCAATCGCCGTGCCAACGATGGCGCGGCGCGTGATGCGTTCGCGGAACAGGATGAAGCCTAGCGGAATGAGGATGATCGGCGGCAGACTGGTCAGGGTCGAGGCCACGCCAACCGGTGCGTTCTGCACGGCGATCAGTGAGAACCACACACCCAAAAACGGTCCCGCAATCGCACCGCCGAGGATAAAGCGCAGCGCACGCGGCTGCGCACGGATCGCGTCAACTCCGGCGCGCACCTGCCCATTGAATGCGGTGAACAGCCAGATCGATGCGGCAGCGATGATCAGGCGGATCATGTTGCCGGAGAGCGCGGGGAAATCGTCCGCCAGTCCTTGCTTAGACGCGATAAAGCCTGTGGCCTGTCCCAACGCGCCGCCCAACCCGAACAACACACCGATCACATAGTGGCGCGGCGAGAGGTCCGCGCGCACGGTGTTGTTGTTCCCGTTTTGGCGCTCCGCAACGACCCACACCACCCCGGACACCGCCAACAGAATCCCCAGGATTTGCAGGCCGGTGAGTGTTTCGTGCAGCAGCACCCACGCCATGATCGTGCCCATCACCGGGTGCAGTGCCATGAGCAACATCGCCAGGCGCGGCCCGATCATCACGAAGGCCTGAAACAACAGCGCGTCACCGATCACAAAACCGAGAATGCCGGAAAGTGCAAACCACCCCCACCGTTCCGGTGCAGCATAGACCGGCCAGATCGCGCCCTGCATCGCCCAGTGCATCCCGCTGACCATCAGCAGCGCCAGCAGTAAGCGCGTGCGATTGACGACAGGTGATCCCACCAGCCGCCCGGAGAGCGTGAAAAAGATCGAGGTGCAGCTCCAACAGAGCGAGGTCAGCAACCCCGCGATTTCGCCAGTGTATTCGGCCACGATGCGCGTCCTTGTGTGCCGCGCTGGATATCATGAGGTGGGCGCGCGGCTTCGCCGGAACGCTATGGTAACTGAACCGGGCGTGTAGCGCGATATCCAATTTGCGGTTGGACTCATTGGACTCAGTGGTGCGGGGGGCGATGCCTGTGTTTACGCGGCGTCGGATGCATCATCTGCACCGGGATCGTCTTCTTCGGGGGGCAGGGGGCCGAGTGCGTGTGCTTCTTCGCGCAGCGCCTCGATATCGTCGTCGGTCAGCCCGGTTTGCAGCAGCACATGGCGCAGCGTTGGCTCGGTAACGGTGTCTTCCGCGCGCACCACGTGGACGTAATGCGCTCGCAGACACGCCTGCCATTCGTCGAAGAAGATGCCTTTTTGATCGCTCATGGTTGCTCTGCCCAGGTTTGATACAATTACCAATTCAGTATGGTGTTAACCATAGCCAGTTCGCAGCGCTTTGACAAGCCCGGAAGATCACAACACGCCGCGCGGCGAGAGGCTCACGGGGCGAGGATGTGCTTTACACCAGGCGCGTGATTGTCCTATCCGTCGAAGCCGTTGTCGCTGTGGACCCAGTCGGGCCGAAAGCCTTTCACGACCAGCAGGTCATCGCGCAGCAGACGTTTGACCATGCTTTTCGTCAGGCTAGAGAGATCGTGTTCCGTGCCCTGGGTAGGGCAAGCCCCCCTACGAGAAAACAAATCCGCCCCGAATCTGGAATGCACCCATGTGATGCTTCAGATGTCTCATGCCTCCGTCACCCGCGCGTCTAGCCACGCTGCAATATCGCCCAACACTTCATCCTGCTGCGGCTCGTTGTGAATCTCGTGACGCAGCCCCTCGTACACTTTCACCGTCGTGTCCTGCGCACCGGATCGCTCGCGCACAATCGCCGCGCCACTGGGCAGCGCTAGCGGGTCTTCGCCGCCGTGCAGCGCCAGGTACGGCAGCCGTAGATCGGACAGCACTGCCGTTGCACGCTGCGCGGCCCGCGCCATCGCCGCCGCCATATCCAGCCGGAAGCGTCCACGAAATACCAACGGATCAGCCGCGTATGTCTCAACCACCGCCGGATCGTGACTGATGCTGTCCGCAGGCAGAGCGGGAATCGCGCGTAGCCCCGGCCCTACGCGTCGCAGCACATTGAGCAGCCCCGTGAGAAAATCGTTCACGCCCGCCACTTTGAGCAACGTGCCAGTCGTGATCACGCCCGCGAGATCATCTTGCCAGCGTGTCGTATACAGCAAACTGATCAGCGATCCCATGCTGTGTCCGTAGAGGAACAGCGGCAGATCAGGGTGTGCGGCACGGACCTGCTCGACATACGTGCGCAGATCGGTCACATACTCGTCGAAGTCGCGTACCTGCGTGCGCGCGCCCTCAGAGCGCCCGTGTCCCCGGTGATCCAGCGCATAGACGGCGTACTCTCGCGCGGTCAGATACGCGGCGATGTGTGCGTAGCGGCTACTATGTTCAGCGTAGCCATGCACCAGTACGATCACGGCGCGCGGTGCAGCGTCGGGCAACCAATGCTGCGTGAAAATCGCAATGTCCTTCAGTCCGGTGAAAGACCCCGTGGTGTGCTGCATATTATCTTCCTCTGCTGACAGCAATAGCCTGTCTATTGTATGCTGTCTGTGCCGTTGCGTCTATGCGATTCGTGGGCTATAACCTACGCAGGTTCATTTTGTGCCTGATGAGATTTGACAAACAAAAACGGTAATGGCATAACGGGTTATCTGATAGAGCGC
>CBEVZO010000378.1:0-4700 GCA_965554365.1 uncultured Anaerolineae bacterium | reverse complement strand
AAAAGTGTTACCTTTGTCTCCGAACATATGTTACCTATCTCCCCGGTCTGTACACTTGGATGGGGAAAGGGGGCTGGGGGGATAGGGGCTGTTTTACCGTATCCGCCGCGAGTCGCGGTCGCTGGCTTTGGTCTTTGTGCGCGAACCACTCCCGCCGGAACCGGTGACACTGGCATAGAACGCTTCGTCGTAGTCGCGCGTCTTGACGACCACCGGCATCGGGACCGCGTGCCCGACGATGATCGCTTGCTGCCTGGTATCGAGCCGCGCCAGGACTTCGCGCAATCCGCCCGCCCCGCTGACGCCCATCAGCACGGCGGCAATATCACGCTCATTGTCCAACAGCGCCGTGACGCGCGTCCCGATCTGGCTCATCACTTCCTCGTCGATGCCGCTGGGCCGCTGATCGACCACCAGCAGCGTGACATTGTACTTACGCAGTTCGCGCGCGATGACGCCGAAGATCGTCTGCCGCGCGATCTGCGGATCAAGGAATTTGTGCGCCTCCTCGATGGTGATTAGCAGTTGCGGCGGCTCCATCGCTTCGTCGCCGAGCGCCTGCTCGACTTTGCGCACGTACATCTCGTGGATGCGGCGTGTCAGGTAGTTGGCGACGAGGATGTAGGCCACGAGGTCGTTGCCATACGCGCCAAATTCGAGGACCACATTGGTGCGTTTCTCGATGTGTTCGAGAATTGCCTGCGCGGAATCGGCAAGCTGCTCACGCACGAGAAACCCGTAACGCTCGAAACGCTGCACGCGCCGTTTCAGCGCGCCCACCGAGGCCGGACTCGCGGCGAGGTCTTCCCTGAGAATGTCCATTTCATCGCGCCCTGCGTCGATCAAGCGCCCGATCCAGCCCGCGCCCCAATAGTTGCGCAGTTCATACGCCGCGTCAATCATCATGTCGGAGAGGTCCATCGTCGTCTTGAGCATGGCGAGGTCTTCCGGCTCGATCTCGTCGTAGGCGATGGTCACGACATGATCCGCGCGTGCGCCGCGCCGCCGGGTCGCTTCGGGGTCCAGTGTGAAAATCGCGACGCGGTTGCCGAATAACTGCTTCAGCCCCTTCGCCTGCGCCCCACGCTCGTCCTTCACCGCCCAGCCATAATCGTTGTGCATGTCGAAGATCAGATTCACAGCGATGTCATTTTTGATCACGCCACTGAGGATAATACGCGTGAGGAAGCTCTTGCCCGTGCCGCTTTTGCCAAACACGCCCACCGACCGTTCGACCAACCGCCGCAGGTCCAGATTGATCTGCGTGTGTTCGAGGTCCAGCGGCTCGCCGACGTAAAAGTGTGTCTCGTCTTCCGCACCAAAGACACTGTTCACGTCGTCCGCCGTTGCGATCTCGACGGTCATGAAGTGACTCGGAATCGTCTTGACGGGCTTCGGCTCTGGGTCCTGCCGGTCGAGCGTGAGCATCGGCGCGACGTGGATGATGCCAAATGCCGCCGTGCCGGTATAGATCGCCGCCAGAAACGGATCGCTCAGGTCCGGCGGGTCGCTACGGATCGCCGGGTTCGTGGTTTCGAGCGCCACATCGGTGATCATGCAGAAAAAGTCCATCTGCTGCCCGCGCACCACCACGTAGCGCCCGACAGCGAGGTCTTCGATCTTGGTGTCGCGGTCGAGCTTCACGTCGAGGCCCTTGCTCAGCGAGCCGCCAACGACCACGCCGAGTCGCTGCCGCAGCGGAGCCTCCTCGCGGGGGAACCATTCATCCAGGTTAGCAGGATCAGGAAATTGCTCGGTCATGGGATGTCCTTTGGTGACACGAACGCGCGTTCTAAATTATAATGCATTCTGCGACTTAAAACAATTCATCGTGTGCCTGATGACAGGTACGCGGTCAATGGCAGAATCAATATGCTCCAGGCAATCAGGCTGTTAAACCATTGTATTTGTGGGCCTGGAGGTTTTCTGTTCACGACAATGCTGCTAATGATGCGGCTTATGATCAGACACACCCAAAAAGGTACTACGACTCCTGGCTCAGGGAAAGACAGTGAAAAGAGACAGCAACTCATTGAACAAGTGGGCAGCGCTGCAAGAAGGTAGACAACGACGTGTTTTTGAACGACAGCCGAGTCAAACCAATCACTGAGGATTGACAGCATTAGTCCCAGAAACGCACCCATCATCAGCCCGAACACCGCGACAGCCGCGCCTGAGTAGACGTTTTCTTCACTGCGAAGCGCAAGGCCGAAAATTGAATCTTGACCGAGCAAACCAGCCACAAAAAAGATCATTCCGCCTAAGAGAACGTGATAAAGTTGTACTTCAAGAA
Source organism: uncultured Anaerolineae bacterium (assembly GCA_965554365.1). Lineage (GTDB taxonomy): Bacteria > Chloroflexota > Anaerolineae > Aggregatilineales > Aggregatilineaceae > CAYRNY01. The sequence continues at coordinate 2,407 of CBEVZO010000378.1, read as the reverse complement.
CGTCGTGTTCAAATCCCACTAACTAATAACGTTGCACAGGCAACTCCTCTGATGGTGGAGAATCGAGAGGCACATGAATCTTGAGGAAAAACTCCCGAAACTCGTACATAGAGCGCTGCGTCGGTTGGCTGATGACCATAAACAGCAGTCCCACAATGACGCCTGCCACAGCGCTGTTGATAAAGCGCACCCACTCACCGTGCGACGCGCCAAACACGATGGCTACAAGCGCAAGCATCGCGTTGCAAGACATGACGATGGTGATGAAGGTTTGATGCTTCCTGGCAAATGCCACAGTTTCTTTCATGGGTGCGTGTGCGCTTTCCCTCAGAATTGAAACAAATCGCTCAACGCCAACTCAAACCCCGGCACGATCTCGCCGCCGCTGAGCGTGTCCTCGGCGCTGAGGCGCGGAAGCTGCTTGCTGCCCGGCGTGTAGATCGTCACCGTTTGCGCCTGCGGCTCGATCAGCCACACCGCGCGCACGCCGTCGTCCAGATACCCCGCGACCTTCTGCGTCACATCCGTGAGCCGGTCTGTGGGTGAGATGACTTCAATGGCGAGATCGGGGACCAGGGTCAACGGTTTGGTTTTCCAGTCGGGATCGGCGGCCTCAAGTTGTGCGATGCGGTCCGCGCACACGAACATGATATCCGGCACGCGCGCGCCTGTGACCCATTTTGCGTCGAGTTGTAGCACAAACGGCACTTCGATGAAGACCTGACCGAGTTGCTTCGACTTCACATACGTTGCCAGCGCCAGATACAATTCGCCCGCAACCATCCCGCTGAGTGTGTTTTGTGGTGTCACCGGTACAATCTCCCCCTCCACGACCTCGAATGGTCCCTCGTCGCTGTAACGCTGCATAAACTCGTCCAGCGTCATCAGCGTGATGTCTGTCTCAACCATATCATTCACTCCTGCCGGGCTGTGCCGGGCTGACCTTATACTTCAAGCGTAGCACAGGTTGGCAACGGGGCAAGTGGGGCGAGAATGCCCAGCGTTTGACAGCCACATCCCCGACGATTACCATACCGTTATCGTGTATCATTCCTTATCCCGCAGCGCAAACTATCAGCGGACAGGCCCGTATATGACATCCTCGAAACGCTCGCTTACCGATTCGTTCGCCGTGCAGGTGTTGGTCTTTGGCACGGTGATCGTCCTTTTGACCGCGCTGATGGCGACCTACTGGCCGCTGGGCGCGGACTATCTGTACAGTTACCGGCCCACCGCTGAACAGTGGTTGGATGGCTCACTTTCACTGTATACCAAAGCTGAGGTGACGTATTACAACGCGCCCTGGGGCATGGTGTTGTTTGCGCCGCTGACTCTCGTGTCACACACATTGGGTCAGGCGCTTCTGAACACAGGATCGATCATGTGCTTGCTCGTGTCGATTGACCTGTTTCGCCGGGTGCGGCCTGTTTCGCCGGTGTTTGTGCTGTTGGCGCTGGCTAACATGCATGTACTGGATATTCTGCTGCGCGGTCAAATTGACGCGTATATCGTGTTGGGTGCGGTGTTGGGTTGGTGGGCGATTCACACACATCGACCGCTCGTGTTAGCGGCGGCGTTCGTTCTGATCACGCTCAAACCGCAAACAGTACTGCTCACGGGCGCATTATTGCTGTACGGAATGCGCGACTGGTCGCGGCGGGATATTCTGATTGCACTCAGTTTGCCCGCGTTGGCGCTCGTGACATCGCCGCTGATCGCCGGACTGGATTGGCCGCTGCGTTTGCTGCGCTTCATGCGCGATCATGACGTGGCGTATCATCGCGCCGTCACCATCTGGCGGATTGCGGACCTGGTAGGGTTACCCAACTGGCCGTTTATCATTGGCAGTGCAGTGCTGATCGGAGTATTTGCGCGGGCGGTGCTGAAACATGGTTTCAGCGAGTGGACGTTCGCGCTGGCAATCACGACCAATCTGCTGATCGGGAACTACGTCACGGGATACAACTATCCGCTGCTGATCCCGGTGCTGCTGCTGGTGGCCTCACATAATGGATGGTTGGTGGGCCTCATCTACCTGACCACGTTCACGCCAGCGTTGCGCGTGTTTGATGCGACCACGATGCACTGGGATTACCTCTATCCTGTGCTGTTGTATGTGGCGCTGTGGATTTACGCGCCCCGCAAACACCAACGTGATGCTGCACCCAACGAGGCAGCTTCGGCGGAGGACGACATACCCGCTGCTACACCGGCCTGATCCGGTTGCAAAACCCAACCTCACCCCCCGGCCTCCTCTCCCGTCAAGCCGGAGAGGGGGAGAGAACCATAATCGCGCATCAATTCCCCCTCTCCATCTTGGATGGGGAGGGGGTTAGGGGGTGGGGCCGTTTTATGCACAATCTCACCGACACACAAGTCTCTCCATGAGTGTTGCTCACACCGGCTT
>CBEVZO010000377.1:0-4705 GCA_965554365.1 uncultured Anaerolineae bacterium | reverse complement strand
GCGAATTACGAGCAAGCTTTGCAGTTGCTGCTTTAGCGACTTTGCAATCGCCCTGGTCAGCGTATAGCTTCAGTAGCGCTTCTTTGACTTCGCGGGCGCGTTCGGCGCGCGTTTTGGTCGCCTGACGTTGCTGCGACAAAATGCGGTCGTGATGGTAGTAGAACGTCAGGTAGTAGCCGGGGATCAGCCCCAGTGTTTCCAGCAGTTCGGGCGAGAACACCGGATCGTCGTCGCGGGCGGCTTGTGCGATCATCGCTTGTAGGGCTGGTTCGGTCCAATCTTTGTCACTGACCAGCACCCGGCGCACAAAGCCGAGATGGTTCAGTCCGACATAGTCTAGCGTAACGCGCGCGGGGTCCACGTTGAGCGCGGTTGCGATTTCCATGCGGATGTTGGTGGGAAGGTTGCACAGGCCAATCACGCGCACATTGGTATGGCGTGTGAGCGCTTTTGTGACCAGCCCCGACGGGTTGGTGAAATTGATCAGCCACGCGCGCGGAGCCAGACGCATGATGTCGTGTGCGATATCCAGCATCACGGGGATGGTTCGTAGCGCTTTAGCGATGCCCCCCGGCCCGACGGTTTCCTGACCAATGACACTGTAGCGCGGGGGAATGGTTTCATCTGCGAGGCGCGCGGTCATGCCCCCAACGCGAATCTGGGTGATCACGAAATCTACATTTTCAATCGCGGCGCTGCGGTCGGCAGGGCGATTGCAAAGTCAGGTTTGAATCGTTTGGCATCAGGATTATTACGTCACAATCGATTAAATTTGACGACTATTTGTCGAAAACCTGCGAATGACACCCAAATATTCAATCATTCCTTGCGGCTTTTGGATCGAATAGCTTCATTTTTAATGCTCAGCGCGACTTTGCAATCGCCCTGCTGCGGTCGGTGGTAAGTACCAGCCGCACCGGGTGATTGTGGCGGTTCAGCATACGCTGCACCATGCCCCCGACAGTTTCTAGCCGCCACTGGTACAGGTCCATCAAGACCAGGGTGTCGATGGGGATGCGATCCTGGTAGGCGATAAAGCCCTCGATCAATTCGGGCGTGTAGGTGCTGCCTGCGCCAATGACGGTGATCTTTAATCCGTGTGACATCGCAAATTATCCTTGAAACGTGATGTCTAATTGATTAAGTGCCCACTGCACTGCACCGAGCAGCGCGGCATCACTGCCCAGCGCGGCAGGGACTACTGCCAGTGTGGGATGGTGCAGGTCTGCCAGATGATCGTTCACTGCGGGAATCAACACGTCGGCGGCGGACTGCCACGCGCCAGCCAGGATCACGAGATCGAGCGCCAGAAGATTCGCCAGCCATAGCGCGACGTGCGCGATGTCATGCGCAGTATTGTGGATCACGGTCAAGGCCACTGGATCGCGTTGGCGGGCAGCTTCAATAATCCGGCTGACCGACAGACGATCCGTGAGGTTAAGTGGATGTAGGGCGCTGGTGGTGTCTATTTCTAGCAAGTCGCGCGCCTGCGCGATCAAGCCTTGATCACACAACCGGGCGCTGAGTGGTTCGCCTTGCGGTGTGATTCCCAGACCCCCGGCGCGGAACATACCGTCCAGGTAACTGCAACTGCCGCTGTACGTGCCGAGATACAGCAGCGCGAAGTGTGTTTGATCTTGCGCTGCGCCCCAGGCCATTTCACCCATTGCGGCCAGGGCTGCTTCCGTTGCGGTGAGTACCGGCATATCGAACGTGACGCTGAGCGTGTCTACGATGTCGGGTGACTGCGGGGCAAAGTGGTTGATACTTGCCGCGGCCAGCCGCCGTGTGTAGCTGGGGTCTGCGGCTAGTAACTCCTCAAACAGCGCCAGCAGAGTCACGGCAGTGATATTGTTGGGGGCGAGGAGCGTGCGGCGCGTGAGGACTGTGCCTGCCATATCCGCGATGACGGCTGAGATTTCGCGCGCAGTGATGTGTGTGCCGATCAGCAGCCGCGCACGGTGATTAAAACTCAACATGACCGGTTTGCGCCCGGCTCGTTGGCTTTCGCCCTCGCCGGTTTCGCAGATCAGGTCTTCTTCGAGCAGCACGCGCGTGATGCGGGTGACGGTGGCGGGGTTGAGATTGAGCAAGCGCGCTAATTCTTTACGGGAAATCGGGCCGCGTTCCTGAATGGTTTCCAGGATCACGTTGCGGTTTTGTTGCCGCATTAATTCCGGTGCGCGAGGGGGATTCATCAAATACCCTTTAATTGATTGCATTAAAGCAATTAAAGGACAGCATGATCAAACTTGGCTTGTCAAGACATGACCGAGCAGATTGAACTGGCCCGGTTGATTGTATTGGAGCGGGGCGGCGAATCAGTACGCCGTTTTCGAGGTGGGATTCGTTCCCATATCTATCGGCGGGGTAACATGGTGCGAACTCAATATGCGCAGCCAACGTAGGAGTTCATTGGGACGCAGGCCTTTGGTTTTGGCAATTGTCAGTTCGCCGTCAAGAATGTGGGCGGATTCAGTGTCTTCCTGCGCGGTGATGACCACAATTCGTGTGGCGTGAAATGCCGGTTGTGCGCGCAATGTCTCGATCACCTGGCTGCCGTGAATATCTGGAAGATTCAAATCCAACAGGATCAGATCAGGCGGGGTACGTTCTGCTAATTGTAGGGCTTCATGTCCACTATAAGCATACGTGATCGTATAGCGCGGGATGGGATTGTTTAGAATGCGGCTGACCAGGCGTGCAAAGTCGCGATCATCTTCCACGATCAATACGTGTTCCACGTCGTCGTCGAATTGGTGGATCACAGCCCATAAATCCTGAGATGTGATGGGCTTGATCAGATAATTGTCGGCTCCAAACTGTTGCGAAACATGGTCATCGCCGGGCAGCGGGCAGGTGATCACGATGGTGTCGGATAACTGTAGCTCGTGTACGAAAGCAGGCAAGCCCTGGTCGAGTGTCGTGGTGTGCGTATCCACAATCACGACTTCGGGCAGCAAACGCTGCACAACGGCGAGCATTTGTGTGGGTTCGGTGACACAGATCACACGGTGATCAACCAGAGCGCGGGACACGGGTGCAGCCGATGATGTGTTTCGTGTCAAGACCAACGCCAGCGGTTTTTGCTGCTGTGCTATGCGTGAGGAGTGTTGGAGGGGCGTATCGGGTGGGCGTTCCAGATTCAGCGTTTCAACTTGTTTGATCGGCACACTGAAGAAAAAGATGCTTCCCGCACCCACCTCGCTCTCCACCCAGATTTTTCCGCCGTGCAGCGTAATCAGTTGTTGGCTGATTGATAGGCCCAGACCGGCCCCTTCAGTGCGGCGCTGCATGGGATTCTCAAGTTGACGGAATGGCTCGAAGATATGTGAAAGACTCGCGGCGGGAATACCGATGCCGGTGTCGATCACGGCAACGACAATAGCATCTTCTTCGGCCCAGGCGCGCACGGTGACACTACCTTTTTCTGTGAATCGCACCGCATTTTTTAACAGGTTCAAGATGACTTGCTTCAAGCGTACTGCGTCGCCTAACACAGGGGGCAAGTCCGGGGCGATGTTGGTGTGCAGTGTTAGCCCGCGACTCTCGACCAGCGCACGGGACATCTTGATCGCGTCGTTGATCAGGGCGGCAAAGTCCAGTTCATCGACTTGCAAGTTGAGATATGCTGCTTCCAGGCGTGCCAAGTCCAATACGTCACTCACCAAGTCTTGCAGATGGCAGGCGTTACGATACACCACGCTGAGGTCGCGCAGATAATTCGGAGGCAGTGCGCCGCCGTAATATTCTGGCGATTTGATCATTGTCTCGGTGAATCCAGCGATCAGGTTCAGCGGTGTACGCAGTTCGTGACTGATGGTTTGCGCGAATTGCTGCTTGATGCGCCGTGCTTCTTCCGCTTCTGCGCTCACCTGAATCAAGCGTGCATTGGTGCGTTGGATGCCGGTCATCGCACGATCCAGGCGTGTGAGGGCCTGTTCCAATTGCGCTTTGCGTGCGCGTGCCAGGAGTTCATTTTTATGTGCGTGCCGGTAGCCGTTCAGCGTCCACGCCAACGCGATGTGCAGGTTGCGCGTTGAACTGGAGATCGCAATTGCCGTCAGTAGCACGGTGAGCAGCGGCGGGGCGAAGTCGGCGAAGCGCAGTGTGGAGTCTAGGAGACTCAAGCTGATCATCATGATAATGACCAGCGCGCTGGTCAGAAACAGGGATGTTTGCCCCAAGAGTACGCTGGAGAAAATCACGGGGATCACGAACAGGAAGGCGGAGTCAGTAGATTTGAATAGCGCCAACATCCCCGCCAGGATCATCACCAGCCCGAATATAAAAATGTTGATGGCGGCGTACATATGGCGCAGTTGCACCAGTATACAGAGCAGCACTAGCCCTAATAGCAGCAAGCTGATGGACCACGCTTCGGAATAGAACAGTGTATACACGCGGCTGCGCGGCCACGCGGACCAAGAGAACCAGATCCACCCGGCAATGGCGGTGATGAGCAAAATGTTGCGGAAGGATTCGGTGCGCAGTTCAATGGCGTTGATCTGATACGCAGCGCGTTCTGCTGCTGAGAGCGTATGATTCTGCATGGGGGTATACGACCTCGTTTTATGGTGTGTGTTCGCCGAGGAGATTTTCCAGGGCCGCAAGCAGTGTGTTTTCGGTAAAGGGCTTGGTGAGATATGCAGCGGCTCCCAGCGTGAGCGCCAGTTCTTTTTGCTTGATTACGCTGCAAATCATG
>CBEVZO010000376.1:0-4708 GCA_965554365.1 uncultured Anaerolineae bacterium | reverse complement strand
GTTTGTCTCGGAGTACCTTTTCATACCTCATCAGTCAATTTGTCACCACTACCCGCACACGCTTTACCGATCATGATCTGGTGGCAGAGTTGTCACAGGCGGTGTAGACTCGTGCTGCAACTTCAAACTCCCACTGTGTGGCAACCAAGAGGATAGAATAAGCGATGAGCGGCAAGGGTCGTGAGAAAGCATTAGAGTCGACATTGACAGATATTATCAAGCGGTTTGGGGATGGCGCGATTGTGCGGCTCGGTGACGCACCGCACATGCACGCAGACGCGATCCCGACCGGCTCGCTGGCGGTTGATATTGCGTTGGGGGTCGGCGGCATCCCGCGCGGGCGTGTGACAGAAATTTATGGGCCGGAAAGTTCGGGTAAAACCACGTTTTGCCTGCACACGATCGCCGAAGCACAACGACGCGGTGGCATCTGTGCGTTTATCGACATGGAACACGCGCTCGACCCGGCGTATGCCGCACGCATCGGTGTGGACATAAACAATTTGTACATCTCGCAGCCGGATATGGCGGAGCAGGCGCTGGAGATCGCTGAGGCATTGATCCGCAGCGGGGCGCTGGATGTGATCGTGCTCGACAGCGTGGCAGCATTGGTCCCGCGCGCCGAGCTTGAAGGCGAAATGGGCGATACCCATATGGGGCTGCAAGCACGCCTGATGTCGCAGGCGCTGCGCAAACTCTCCGGAGCTATTAAGCAGTCACACTCCTGCATGATATTCACCAATCAATTGCGCGAAAAAATCGGTGTGATGTTCGGCAACCCTGAAACCACGTCAGGCGGGCGGGCGCTTAAATTTTACGCCAGCGTGCGCCTGGATATTCGCCGCATTCAAGCGATCAAAGCCGGGGGCGAGGTCGTGGGCAACCGCACCCGTGTGCGCGTGACAAAAAACAAGGTGGCGCCGCCGTTCCGCGAAGCCGAGTTCGACATCATGTACAACGAGGGCATTAGCAAAGTGGGCGATATTCTGGACATTGCTACCGACCTCGGTGTACTCGAAAAACGCGGCGCATTTTACCGCTATAAGGGTGACCTGATCGGGCAGGGGCGCGAAAACTCGAAGGATTTCCTGCGCGAAAATGCAAAGATCGCGATGGAACTCGAAAACATCGTCCGCGAGGAACACGGCCTACCCGCAATCCACGACGAGGAAACAGAGGAATAACATCACCTGATGAGCGATCCACAGACCGTCATTGTGACCGGCACATCACGCGGCTTAGGCGCGGCAGCAGCGCGCATTCTAGCGCAGATGGGCGCGCAGGTGGTACTCACGGCCCGTTCCGCTGTGCCCCTGGATGCACTGACCGAAGAAATCCGTGCGGCGGGCGGCAGCGCATTTGCTATCGCGGGAGATATCACCGCTCCCAACACCGCGCAGCGTGTTGTAGCGGCGGCAGTAGAACGCTTTGGGCGCGTGGATGCGCTGATCAACAACGCCGGGATGCTCACGCCGCTGGCGCGGTTGGAGGATGCCGATCCAGAGGCGTGGCTGCGCACACTCGACGTGAATGTGATTGGCCCTCTGCTGTTGACGCGCGCGGCGCTACCGCATCTGCGCCACACCAAAGGCCGTGTGATCAACGTGTCCAGCGGCGCGGCGATCAAAGCCGTCACGGGCTGGGGCGCGTACTGTGTCTCAAAAGCGGCGTTAAATCACTTCAATCTGATGCTGGCCCACGAAGAACCGGATATCACTGCCATCGCAGTACGTCCAGGCAAGATCGACACAGCGATGCAAGGCACGCTCCGCGCTGAGGGGGCGGGACACATGGATGACGCCACCCATGCACGCTTTGTCGGCCATTTCGAGAAGGGCGAACTCAATCCACCGGAACTACCGGGACGCGCCACCGCATTGTTGGCGCTCCGTGCGCCCCACGCGTGGAGCGGCGCATTCGTCGCCTGGGATGATGAGCGCGTCGCGGCTCTGGCGAACGGTTGACGCACACAGGTAACGTACACCACAAACACAACACCGCATGAAGTTCGTTGCAACTACCTCATGCGGTGTTTGATTCTGTATTCTGTGCGGAAACACAGCTACCGAGTCTGTGCTAAGATGCCGCCTCCGGGCATAAAACCGCCGTTTCTGGCATCACGGTAAACGTATTGTTGATGTACAACGACTCGCCCGCAATCTCCCAATCATTGAAAATGATCACATGCGTCACAACGTCATATTTCTCCAACAAATCACACAGCCGATCCTGCGTCATCGGCTCAAACTCAAACTCGTCCTCATCCAGGCCCATATCGAGCATCCGGGTACGCCACTCCAGCACCCATTTGTTCTGGAAAATGCCGACCGTGCCATCTTTCCAGTTCCCCAGGCTGGTGCGCTTCGCTTCTATGCGGAACCCGTCCAGCGTCGGCGGCGTGAAGAAATAAGCATCTTCGGGCGTATGCTCGCGAATCCAGATCGTGGCGGTTTCCCAATCTTCGGTGATACGCACCTGCTTATCAGGCACTTTACTGTTGATCAACGCGGGCAGCGTAAAGAAGATGATCGTCATGCCGAACCACAGCACCACCGGGCGCGTCTGGTCCACTGTGAAGTCTTTGTTCTCCTTGCGCATCCACCGCCATATCATCCACACGACGCTCAAGGTTGAAAAGCCGATGATCAGCGCCACAAACAACGGATACTGGTCATGCCACGCGGTATCGAGATCGATTTCCAGAGGATACGGTGTTGGCTGCGAGGGTGGGAACAACTCGATGATCCAGCGCGGCACAGCGAACAAGGCCATCAGCACAAACGCCAACGCGGCCTGCCGCCGGTCACCGGATGACAACTGCGTATACAACATATTGGCGAAGTAAAACAGCACCAACAGGTTGATCAACCATGTACTGCGCACCAACTGCAACTCAATCACAAATTCCAACGGCACGATTTCCGCAAAAAATGTACCGATCAGCGCCAACGCACCAATGCTAAGCACCATCGCGACGACCTGCCGGTGATAGTCCGATTTGCCATAGTAGCGGAAGGACAGCCACCATACAATCAATACCGCGAAGAAGCCCACCCACAACCCAGGATTCATTTCTGTCGGGAACACTGCGTACCACAACCGCAGTCGGATGATCTCCACAAAGTCGTCCAACGCCGCTTCTTCCAACGGCTGCGTGAACCGCCAGATCAGCGTGGGCAGCGCCGCGATTCCCAACACCACCGGGAAACGCACCAGCCGCCATGACCACTGGCGCGGTGTGCTGAGCAGAGCAAACACGCACATGGTCGCCACGAAAACGCCGGTCATGGCGTTGATGTTAAGCGCCAGCCCGATCAGGAAACCGGCCCAGGCATAACGCTTCCGAAAGAACAACACCAGCGCCCACAACTCAATCGCGATAGAAAACGTCGTGTGAGTGACAAACGGTGAATGGATGAAATCGCCGCCGGGATTGGGGAAATAGGCCATCCACATCACCACCGCGATGAAGCCTACCTCGCGCCGCTTAAAGAGCGTCGTCGCCAGCATGTACACCCCGCCTAGCGTAGCGGCAGTCGACAACACGTACAACCCGGCCATCAACGCTTCCAGCGGGATCACACGAGAGAGCCATCCTATCACGGGGTAAAACCAGGTGACATAGGTATCGCGGGCATCCAGCAAAAAATCATCGGGGAAGACCGTCGAATCTTCAAACGAGTAGATCATCGGGATTTGGATCGACTGATCGTGGAAGTTGTTCAGCCGCCCATGTTCAAACCCTTGCACCCCAACAATAAGCAGAATGATGTTAAGCGCCAGGAACAGCAAAACCGCCTGGTTTTGCGCCTTGTGCGCCTGAAAACGCTTGATAAGTCCGTCTAACACGCTTGGCCTGTCCTTTTGACATATCTTCCGATATAGAGTAACTGGTCACGCGCCACGCCCGCACATCATCGATAACGGTATGCTGTCGTCATCACGCGAGAAATCGCGCCATTATATGCAGCAACGGGGGTCGGCGTCAAGCAGATTGGCTTGCGCACGCGAACATCGTGGGATTTCAACAGACACAAGCCCGTTAGCGATCCTCTGCAACGGGCTTGCTGTATGAGCGTGTGTGCCGCGTATGTGGGGTCGCTACCCTACAGGCTGCTCCAACCGCACAGCACACACCTTGTACTCAGGGATCTTGGCGACCGGGTCCAACGCGAAATCCTGTGTGAGCATGTTCGCCGGACTCTCGCGCCAGTGGAACGCCATGAACACTGTCCCTGGCGGCACTGTATCACTGACCCGCACCTGCGCCCGCACACGTCCCCGGCGGCTGGCAACGATTACCGTCGCCTCGTCATCCAGATCATGCGCCGCAGCGTCATCAGGGTGTACTTCGACAAACCCGCCCGGTTCGCGCCAGTCCAGCGGGCCACTGCGCCGCGTCATCGTGCCGGAGTGGTAATGATACAACACACGCCCGGTACTCAGGATCAGCGGATAGTCATCGTCTGGTTGCTCAGCAGGATCGTTGGCCCCCACTGGGTTGAACTTGCCTAGGCCGCGCGCGAACTTCTCGGCGTGCAAGTACTGCGTTCCAGGGTGTTCGGCGTTGGGACAGGGCCATTGCAACCCTTCACCCACCACGCGCTCATAACTCATGCCCCGGTAGATCGGGGTGACCCGCACGGACTCATCAAAGAGGGCGGATGCCGAGGCACACTCCCAGTAGCCCGGTGCGCGGTCGATTACC
>CBEVZO010000375.1:0-4718 GCA_965554365.1 uncultured Anaerolineae bacterium | reverse complement strand
AAGTTCTGCTATTCTAATCGGCTTCAGAAGATTTTTAAACACGGATTAGCCTTACTCCTCTGGTGCGGGTTCGATCTCGATAATCTCGTAATCGTAGTGCATGGTCGCGGTGTGGCGCATGGTGGCGGCGGCCCCGCAATATTTGTCACGTGAGAGTGTGATGCTGCGTTCGACGGCTTGAGGGTCGATGTCTGTGCCGGTGAGAATGAACTTGACCCAGATTTCGGTGTAGACTTTCGGGTGTGCGTCGGCGAGAACACCCTCGACCTGCACCTCGAACGCGGTGACCTGCTGTTTCTTCTTGCGCAAAATGCTGATCACATCCATGCCCGTGCAGCCCCCCAATGCGGTGAGCAGCAATTCCATTGGGGCGATGCCCGCGTTGTGCCCGCCGACTTCGGCCTTGACGGCGTCAAGGGGGATGGTGAAATCGTTGCTGCTATGGCCGGTGAAAATCATATCGTCGCGCAGGACGACTTTGCTGTGTTTGCGCTGTGGCATTGTTTTTCCTTTACGCTACGCGCGATCTCTGGGGAGATTGTACGCGATTTAGGGTTGAAGTTCATATCTGGTCTGATGCGGGTGGGCGGCGAATGGTTTCAGCGTGGTGTGAGCGCAGCGTGCGGTCTGGACGCAACCGGGACCGGGGGCTGTGCATCTAAACAAGTAGCTCAGTGCATTCTTGGGTTCACGCGGCGCTTGCGTTATGATCGTGGGTGTTATAGTGTCGTGAAACTTTGAAAGAATGCCAATGAGCGATAAACAGAGTAATGGGCATAACAATGGGCAGGGTGATGCCGCATTGGTCGAACGTCTCAAGGCGGGCGATCAGGCGGCATACGCGGAACTGGTCGATCAGCATGGCGGACGCGTTTTCCGGCTGGCGCTGCGGATGATGGGCAATGAATCTGATGCTGAGGACGTGCTGCAAGAGACATTTTTGAGCGCGTTCAAGGCGATTGATAGGTTTGAGGCGCGGTCCAGCCTGGGCACATGGCTGCATCGCATTGCCAGCAATGCGGCGTTGATGCGTTTGCGCCGTAAGGAGCCGGTGACTGTCTCGGTGGAAGAACCGATAGAGCGCGACGACGGCGACCTGATTCCGCGCCAGTTTTTCGATTTCTGCTGCTTGCCAGAAGAAGACTTGATGCGGGAAGAAGCACGCGCAGAGATGGCGCGAGCGGTCGATGAACTTCCCACGACGTTACGCAGCGTATTCGTCTTGCGCGATATTGAAGGACTATCGACGCAGGAGACGGCGGAGGCGCTCGATCTGTCGATTTCTGCGGTCAAAAGCCGGTTGATGCGTGCGCGCTTGAAATTGCGCGAACGGTTGAGTGTCTATTTTTCGCAGGGTCCGGTGATACCTGAATCGAGGTAAGCGATGGGTGGAGAGACGAAAAAGGCCGCAGATCGCGCGCACAAGCAGCGCAACTGCCGCGACTATCTGGGCGACCTGTCGGAATACGTGGACGGCGTGCTGAGTGATGAGTTGTGCCGGGAGATCGAGGCGCACATGGCGGAGTGCGAAAACTGTCGCGTGGTCGTGAACACGTTAACGAAGACGGTGACGCTGTATCACCAGTTGCCAGAGCCGGAGATGCCCCACGCGGTGCGCGAGCGCCTGTTTAAAGTGCTGAATTTGGATGAGGGCGAGCAGTCGGTGGGGCAGGGCGAGAGCTAGGCGCGTCAGAAAAATGCGCCGATGTGATTTGTGTGGTTGCATGAAACCTTTGGAAAGCAACTGCATCTAAGCACTTGATAGCGAGTTTAGCTGGTTGCAATGTGAAGTGAGGGTATCATGCCAACCAAAGACACCGTGAAGACAACCGACAAGCCCAAAGCCAAGAAGAAAAAGCGCGTGCTGATGTTCTCAACGCCGTCATGCCGCTACTGCGTGCAGGCCAAGCGCTATTTCCGCGAAAAGGGCGTGCGTTTCCGTGAAGTGGACGTGAGCAAAGACCCGGCAGCCGCGCGCGACATGGTGCGCATGAGCGGTCAGCAGGGCGTGCCGGTGATCAAGATCGGCGGCAAGGTAATGGTAGGTTTCAACAAGCCGGAGATCGACCGCTTGCTGGGACTGTAAAAGCAAATGGGACGCAGATGAACGCGGATAGACGCAGATAAAAGCAAAATCTGATTGTTCGTGTGCTGGTCAAGTGAAAAAATCAAACAGGCGATCCACTGCGGATCGCCTGTCGCGTTTGATGGTGGGGGCGTTATTGAGTGTAGGCTGTGGTGGGGAGTCCGGCGGTGATCCAGGCCTGGATGCCGCCTACAACGTTGAATACATCGTCGTAGCCGAGGTCGATCAGGTGGTTTGAGACCTCAATGCTACGGTTGCCGCTGTTGCAGATGATGTAGATGGGTTGATCTTGGGGCAGACCGTCCACTTCGCCGGAGGGTACGCTCATGATGTTGCCCGTCGAGATAAGCATCGAACCTTCCGGTACACCAAATTCTTCCCATTCAAAGGGTTCGCGGATGTCTACGAAGACCGCATCAGCGTCGGCGTTGGTTTGTTCGTAAGCTTCCTGTACGCTAATCGTGGTGTAACTACCATTATCGCCGTCGTCTCCGCTTTGTGAAGCGAGAGCCAAACCCGCGATCACCGCGATTACGATGGCGGCGAGTGCCACGAACATCCAGGGTTGGAGGGCGAACTGCTGCTTTTTCTTGCTGCGTTTTTTAGCCATTGGTCCAATGTCCTCTGTGCATCTACACACGGATAATTAAGGCTTGCCACGCGTTAGATGCAGCGGAGAGGGGTAGGGTTGCGTGGCAACGGAGATTATGCGTCGGGTTCTTGCTGTACACGTACGCGCGGATCGATCACCGCGTGGCTGATATGCTCGCCGGGTGCGATACTGGCTCCGGTGAGGATGAGCACATTGTCCAGCACCGCGCCGTCACCTACCGCCGCACGCGATTCGAGATAAACAAAGGGGCCGATCTTCGCGCCCTGGCCGACGCTGACATTGGGATCGATGCGCACGGGCGGGATGATTTCCACAGAGCCGGGAATTTCGCTCAAGATGTGCGTGTCGCGGCCTTCTTCGAGGAACACTTTGTTGATCGCGAGCAGGTCGAGTTCGCCGGTGAGGTGCAGCCGCCAATCGGTGATCGCGTAGTTGACGAGTTTATCGTCGGTAATGCTGGCCTGGATCGCGCTGGCGATTTCGCGTTCGCCGCGTGCGGAAACCTGCACCCGGTCGAGATAGTCGAGGAACGGGGTGTCAAACGCGTAGAGCATGATGCCCGCGTAGGAGCCGCTGGGGTTTTCGGGTTTTTCCTCGACCGCGACGATGCGGTCGCCGTCAATGGTCACGCTGGACGAGTGGCGCATCTGTTCCGGGTACATAGGTAGCAGGCTCAGCGTGGCGATACAATTCGGAGCCTGGTTGAAGGTATTGACCAGATTTACCACATGCGCGGCGGAGGTGAGATTATCGACCGAGGATAGCACAAACGGTCCGGTGAGGTGCGGTCGGGCTAACATGAGCGCGTCTACTGTGCCGGTGGGCGTCGCTTGGAGCGCGAATTTTACCTCGCAGTCGGGATACCACGAACTACTGAGGTAGGAGGCAATCGCGCCTTCGTGGTCGCCGATCACGACGACGAAGCGGCGAATCCCGGCTTCACGCATCCGGTCCATGACGCGCGCCATGATCGGGCGGCCCAAGATAGGCAGCATGGATTTCGGGCGGTCTTTGGTTAGCTCACCCAGGCGCGAACCACGCCCTGCGGCCAAAATGACAGCTTGCTGGATCACGATAGATCGTCCTTGTTAATGATTTTGATAGGTTGAGGATGAATGCAGCGCGATTATACCACATCTGATGTTGTTGGCACTGCGAGCGGCGCGAATTGCCAATAGCGGGAATGCGGGGGGATTGCTATACTGGCTGATAGTGTAAGCGACGAAATCACGATTAGATTGAGGGATACGGTATGTTGTCGGCGAAGGACCGGATGATCGCGTATCACCTGGCACGGTTGCAGGATAAACGCGCTGACGTGCGGCGTGAAGCGATTCAGGAATTAGAACTGTTGGAGGCTGTCGAGGCCTACGATGCGTTAATCGCATTGCTCGAAAACGAAGAAGAAGACGATGTCAAAGCGGCGGCGCGACAGTTTGTGATTGCGCATCAGGTAGCATTGTTGCAGAACGAAAGCGCCGAGGTGCGGCTAGGGGCAATCATGATGTTGGATGCGTTGAACGCGGCTGAGGCGTATGGCGCGTTGGAAGGGTTGCACCAGTCGGAAGCTGATGAGGCGGTCAAGAAGGCGGCGCAGAAGACCGGATATAAGCTCTATAAGCTGAAACAGGCAGGCGATGGCTGATGCCAGGTCTGTGATACAAAAAAACCGCGCGGCGGATATCCGAGTGATGGGATATCCGCCGCGTGTGTTATAGCAAATGTCGCCTGGGCGTCAGCCGTTAGAGTGCGCTGAGGCGTTCCTCAACGGCGGTGCGGCTGGCGGTCAGCGTGGCGAGCTTGTCGCGTTCGCGCTGGACCACTTCGGGCTTGGCTTTACTGACAAATTTGTCGTTGTTCAGCAAGCCTTGCGTGCGCTTGATCTGCTGATTGAGGTTTGCGAGTTCCTTCGTCAGTCGCTCGCGTTCAGCGTCCAGATCAACCAGATCGGCCAGCGGGAGATACACGGTCACGTCTGCCGCCACGATGGTCGCGGCTTGATCCGGTGCGGCCTCGTCT
>CBEVZO010000374.1:0-4744 GCA_965554365.1 uncultured Anaerolineae bacterium | reverse complement strand
GTTGAAGTGCCGCCAACGTCCATCGAATGCACTGTAAGGGCTGGGCCGCCCTTGATTCTGGTTGCTGCCCAGATAGCTGTCGAAGGTCAGGAAATGCTGTTCGTAATCGTCATAGCCAACCAGCAGCACATAATGCCCCATCCATCCTCCACTCTCTGGTTGGATGCTCTCCTCCACCACCACCGGGAAGCCCGCCGCCAGTAACCGCTTGAGTACCGTCGTCGTACCACCGTAGCGGAACAATGATCGCGTATCGCCGTGAAACGCTTGCAAATTGACAAAGTCCACCATCTGACTGGGACTCACGTTTTTGTCTTCGGTATGCGGCTTCATCCAATTCGCCGCCGTCGTCTGATCACGCGTCCAGCCATAATAGCTGAGCGCCATCGTCATCGTAGTAGGCCCGCAGTTGTTCCAGAGCTGCACTTCGTATTTAACGCGGTTCAGGTCCAACAGCGCCGACTTCGGCAGCGGAATCTCCGTTGGGATAAAGGCGGGTGTCCATGTCGGCTGCACAACAGCCGCCTGCGCGGGGAGCGGTGTCGGCGAGACATACTCCGGCAGCGGTGACGGCGTGAACGTCGGTGCATTCACATCAGTCGGCATAACACCCGCCGGAATCCCTTCCAGTACATCGTTCCCGGAGGGCGTGAGCGAGGGCACAGGCGTTGCTTCCGCGCCCTGTCCGTCGGCTGGCTCCGGCGTTGTGACACTCTCAACAGTCATGAGCAACTGCTGCGCGGCATCACCATTGTCTGCACCGCCCAGCGTAGGAATCACCTCAAACGGCACGGTCGGACGCAACTGATCAAAGGGCGGGAACATATCGATCAACCGCTGCTGATAACGCGGCTCTAGATCACGGAAAAATGGGGGAAATGCAATGATGAAGATCACCAACATCACCATGCCAAACGCAAACGTGCCTGTCGCCATCGCCAGCAGCGCCTTCATCCAACCGGGCATCCGGCGGCGGCGACGCGCCCCGTGTCCACTCAGGCGCATGTTCACATCCGAGGGATAACCGAGGCGTTGGTGATCGTTGGGCACCTGAGTCCGGTATTCTTTGGTCGCTCGTTTACCTGTTTTCGTCATACACTCACAACACTCCTTGCCCGCGCTGTATGCGGTACAACACACCAGCGGGAGCTTGCTGGCACTGCGCCACCAGCACTTCCACTACAGTTTCAACATCGCGCAGTCAATCGTCTGTATTGCGCGCACGCAGCAACGAACCAGCACCCAGTCCCAACCACCACATTCCACTACGCGCACTATAGCGCATCTGAGGCGAGTTTGCCAGCGTGAATTATCATTCCTGGGCGGCACACAGCCGCGCGCACGATACACGTTGTAAGTATCGCACACGCCGCGCCAGATCGCGCGTGGACTACCCTACGGCTGCTCAACGGTTGTGCGCTGGTGCGGGTTTAATTTCTTTTACTTTTCTCCGGGGGCGTAAAGATTACTTACCATCATGCCCCACAAACCAGGACGATCAAAGCACAACTATTGCCAAATTTGGTTAAATTGTGTTAAACTTCGCTTGCCTTAAGAAAGGGGCGGACAGCATGTTCTTTTTCACCTCCATCGATACTCACATCATCCGCGTCCGGCACGAAGGCCCGATCACGGTAGCAGACAGCCGCCAACTGCGCGCGTTCCTGAAGCAGTACAACGGTAAGCTGTTGATTGACCTCAACGGCACGCCGACCCTTGATAGTATGCAGGAATTCTGCCGCATCCGGCCCATGCTCCCGCAAACCGCTTTCGTCGGCCCTGAAATATCCGACATCGTGTGTCGCGGGCTGCCCGGCAAAGATTACTATATGAACGAGGCCCGGCACTTTGCCACCGCAGCCGAAGCGCTGGTCTGGCTGCGTGGGGACGACATCATCGCCGGAGATACAAAGGAAACAGCAGTTGCAGCATAAACACGGGACGCATGAGGCTGCTATATAACACAGAGCGTCCTGCACTCCCTGCCTCGCCCTTCACCGCCCGCCCCCACTTGTATCAACCGGGAAGCGGGCGTTGGTTATCACAGTCCCGCCAATCGTTTCACACACCACACGACCACCACTTCTTAGAACGTGCCGCTGCCCGAATCATGCTACACTACAATCAGCGCATCATAGTATCACACACAAGTTCAGCCACAGTACACGCAAAGTCACATAGTAAAGAGGGGAGAGCCGTGAAACGTTATCTGGTGTTTACGTTGTGCATTCTCGCACTGCTGCCGCTGACCATAGTAGCGGCACAAGGCGGCACAACCACACTGCCCGACGGTACGGAGATCGAACTGCCGGAGGGCTGGACGTTTGAGGAGCAAGACGGGGTGTACCATTTCGCATACGATGCACCCACGTATCTGGACGTATATCCGCCGGACCTGATCGCCACACTCACCGAGGACTTCGATACCGCCCCCACTGCGGAAGAACTATTGACGTACATTTACACCGATATCATGGGCTATGAGATCGAAGCAGCCACCATTGTCGTGCGCGACGACGGGGCAGAATACGCCTTTGAGGACGACAACGGGTCCGGGCTATCGGCAGTCGTCACCTGGGGCGAAGGGCTGCTATTCTTCGAGGTCTATGCCCCGACAGACAGCCTCGACGACGCGCGCGACGATGCCAATACTATTCTGGGACAAATGGCCCCGCAGTCAGCGGGTGAGTGCTATGTCAGCACGGATGTGACGTGGGGGGTCTCGCTGCGCCTGGGACCGGGCCTGAATCGCGGGGAATACACCGCGCTCACTCCCGCAGATGGCGCAGTCTTGGTCCTGGGCCAAACCGACGCGGACGACGGCAGCCTGTGGTATCGCGTGGAAGAAAACTACGACGCGGTGAATGAACTGTGGGTCGCGGCAGACGATGTCACAACCTCCGGCGTATGCGGAGCCATCGGCGAAGTCGCAGCACCCGCGCTCATCATTCCCATCGGGCCGCCTCCGCCACCTCCCCCTGCCGCCGATGACGGTGGTGGTGGTCAACCTGCCGGTGGTGGTCAGCCCGCAGGCGATGGTTCGCTCGTGCCCGCGTCAGGGACCTGGAATGTCACCTACTCGCCCACGCTCAACCGGAGTTGTGAGGGCTACCCCAATGAGGCCATACCTAGCGGCATGGCACAATTCAATGGCCCTGTGCGCATTTCGTCTTCCGGCGGCGGCGCGACGGTAACCATGGTGGAGACGGGTTGGACCTATATATTCAACCAGGATGGACCGGGACTCTACACGTCGCACGTCAATATGGATGACCCACAAACGTACGGCGTGTACTGGCTACACGTCACCAGTTCGACCACCATGTGGGGCGAAGTCACCGTGGGCTGGCTGGACGTTCCGTGTTCGGGCGGCGTTACTGTGTCATTCCAATATATAGGGTAAGCAGGATATCATCTGAACCCGCGCTACGCTATACGCCCGCAGCCGCACCATGATCCGGCTGCGGGTGTTTTTTCCTGCGCGCCCCTACTTCGGTTCGACCATGTACACCGTGTGCCCGCCGCTCATACGCGCGCTTTCCATCAGCCACCCCGACGCGTTCACCTGCGTCCCACTGAGGACCGCCACCGGCCACCAGAGCGTTTGCAACCCGTCTGCATCCTGCACACACTGCGCCGCCCCCGTGATCTGTACCCGCACGCCCACCGCAAGCGTCAAACCAAGCGCGTGCCCCGGCGCAGGCGTCAGGTATTGCTCATACGTCGTGCGCGCCACACTGCCCACGAGTACGCGTGCGGGCAGCGAGTTCAGGCATTGCAACGGATACGTCGGTGTCGGTCCCTGTGGCTCCACCACCGGCGGCGCGGCAATCTGCGATGCGGTGAAAGCAAACACCCGCAGCGTCTCGGCGGAACCACGCGCGTCCGCTGTAGACACCGCAACCGCCTCTTCCCTGGCACGCTCAATGATCAGCGGGTCCGGGGCGCGCATAATCACCGCCCAGAGTCCGCTCCCGATCCAGGCGAGCATCAGCATCACAAACGCCCCGCCCGCCAACGCGATCAGCTTGGTCCAGAACGCGCGCGATATCAGCGGTGGCGGGGGCGGTGACGCCGCACTGTCACGCCGGAGTTCGCCCAAATTCGACACCGACGACTGTTCCAGCCACACGCGGTAGCGGTCATACTCACGTTTACGCGCCGGTACACGCAGCACCGCATACGCCGCGTTCAACTCGCGGATCATACGTCCCGCATCCAAGCTGTTATTGCGGTCAGGATGCCAATAGCGCACCAATGCGCGATACTTGTACTCGATCAGGTCAATCGGATCGTCCTGATGCGCACCCAGCACGCGATAATAATCCTGGTTGAAATCGTATGCCATACGCCTACCCCACCACCAGCAACACCACGCCCATCGCCAACATGCCCGCCAGCACCGTCTCGATCCACGTTGCCGCGCGGGGCGCAGCCCCGGCAACCAGATCGTCAGCAACATCGTCGTCACCGCCACCAAACATCAACAGCGCCTCTGTCACCACCCCGAGCAGCACAAGCACCACCGTCGTCATGATCGCCCCTTCGAGTGGACGCTCCGCGCACCAGATCGCCAGATCAAACACCAGCAACAGCGCACCGATCAACACCGGCACATACGCCACCCGCGCCACAATGCCCGCGAACAATTGAACGATCACGGGCGCGCGCGCAAACTGCATAAACACCAGGCTCCCCGCCAACGTCGCCACTAGCGGCGGAATCAGCGGCAGTGCGATACGAC
>CBEVZO010000373.1:0-4761 GCA_965554365.1 uncultured Anaerolineae bacterium | reverse complement strand
GCTAAACGTCCCCGTCGTGCGCGGCGTGACCCACGACGGCCTCGGCAAATACCTCAAGCAGAAAATCACAAAGGCCCCCGGTCACTGCGCCGACATCGTGCAGATTCTCAAAGACACCAAAACTGACGTCGTGGTGAATTATCTCCCCGTCGGCAGCGAGCAAGCCACCAAGTGGTACGTCGAGCAGGTGTTGGATGCAGGCTGCGCGTTCATCAACGCGATCCCCGTCTTCATCGCCCGTGAACCGTACTGGCAGAAACGTTTTGTCCAGCGCGGCCTGCCCATGATCGGCGACGATATCAAGTCCCAGGTCGGCGCGACGATCCTGCACCGCGTGCTGGTCAACCTGTTTAATGATCGCGGCATTCGCTTGCAGCGCACGAGCCAGCTCAACGTGGGCGGCAACATGGACTTCTACAACATGCTCGAACGCGAACGCCTGGAGAGCAAGAAAATCTCCAAGACCGCCGCCGTCACGAGCCAACTGCCCTACGAATTGGACCCCGACGATGTCTACATCGGCCCGTCGGACTACGTGCCCTGGCTCACCGACCGCAAATGGGCGCACATCCGGCTCGAAGGCGCGGCCTTTGGCGATGTGCCGCTCAACATCGAACTCAAGCTCGAAGTATGGGACAGCCCCAACAGCGCGGGCGTGATCATCGACGCGGTGCGCTGCGCCAAGATCGGCCTGGATCGCGGCTTGTCGGGCACACTCGAAGCGCCGTCCAGCTACTTCATGAAGTCCCCGCCCATCCAGGTGGCCGACGACATCGCGCGCAACAACACAGAAGCCTACATCGGCGGCGAGAACAACAGCGTCGTCCAGCCCCCCGAAGGTTGGCAGGGCGAAGATACGCCCTCCGTGCCCACGAAAAAGAAGAAGAAATAACGCACGACAAGGTACGGGCGCTGCTCTGCCGCGCCCCATATACACGCATCAACACGGGGACGCTGCACACACTGCACGTCCCCGTTCTGATTCTGGCGGCTGCTTGCCGCGAATCGGTGTAAAATAAACGCAGGAGGTAATCACATGGATGTTGTCGAGATCAGCGCCTACGACGAGTTCGTCGAGTTCATTACATCGTCGCCCTCGCTCGAACAGATCGCGCAATTCCGGCTATCAGCGAATGCGGAAGCACGCATCAGTGAACTGCTAACCGCGAATCGCACCCGCCGCCTGACGGATGCTGAGGAAGCTGAGTTGGACGAGGTTGTGCGCCTGGAACACATGGTCCGCAAAGCGAAGATTCGCGCAGTCGAAAAGCTGGATCAGCGTTCATGAGCTACGTCCCAGACGAACTACGCCGCCAGATACACACGCGCGCTCAGGGTCGCTGCGAGTACTGCCTGATCCACGAGCAGTTCACCATGAAAACACATGAGGTGGATCATGTAGTTGCAGAAAAACACGGTGGCCCGACAGAGGATGCTAATCTGTGTCTGAGTTGCTTCGACTGTAACCGGCACAAAGGTAGCGATCTATGTTCGCTTGATACTGTATCGAGCGCAGTAGTCACACTGTTTCATCCGCGCCACGATGTGTGGAGCGACCACTTCCGGTTGAACGGCGGCTTCATCGAACCTCTCACCCCCAAAGGTCGCGTATCGGCACGCCTGTTACGCATGAATACACCGGAGCGCATCGCTGAACGCGCACGCCTCAAGCGCCTCAACCGCTACCCATAACCGACACAGGGACGCTGCACACACTGCACGTCCCCGTTCTGATTCTGGCGGCTGCTTGCACCATTCCGCGCAACACCACGCTCAGCTATCTGAACTTTTCCCACACCAATTACCCGGAGTGCTTTGCGCGTGATCCGGCTGCTAAAACGTCAGGATGTAGGTACAGCGCTGGATGTGCTGCATGCGAGCAATCCTACTGCGCGCAGAACACATTGATTAGCAATCATACAAGTTGGTTATGGTCAGTAGATTGCGTGCGAAACCAGCACATAAACACCGCAGGCATAGCTGTCATGGCGCTGACCAAACCAGATCCTATAGCAAATAACACCAAACTCAGTATCAATTCCGGGAATTCCTCTTGAAATGAGGGTAAAGATCCTACCACAACATAAATCTCTTCCACCACAAACATAATCAAAAATGCATGACGTCGTTCAACGGGAAAGAAAAAACCCAATATTGTACCAATCAATGGAATCGCAAAAAGTGCGGTTATCGATACAGCTGCCACTGGTCCTATGCCAGTATCTAACTCATGCCAGTTCGCATACACAGAATACACCAGCCAAAACGCACCCAACGCGATCACCGTTAGCCAGATTCTTAGATGACGTTCCTGCAAAGCAACAGCCAGCGGTGATAATTTCATATCGGATAATTCCGACGATTCGGATATTTCGGTCGTCGGTATTGAGAAGACACCTACTGGTTCTGACTCCTCTAGTTCAGCCGACACGGGAGCCGCTCCGCTGGGAGCCGGTTGCGCCGGGGTTGACGTCACTGGTCGCTGCAACGCCCTCACCAACCGCTCCACATCATACCCAAACCGTGCGTTGTCGAGCGTCACCGCGTTGCGCCGCACCAATGGCTGCAAATCCCCTGGCAGATCGACGGCAGACGGCATTCGCGCATCATTCACCAACACCGGAATTACACGCATCTCCGCACGTTCTAGCGCAGTCTTGACCTCCAACCGCACAAAATCATGGGGATCATCGATCCTCCGCTGACCATCTTCATCTGCCACCGTCAACCACTGCGGACCGATCAACACCAACACGACATCCACCGCCATCAGCGAACGCTCAATCTCCTGCACAAAATCCGCGCCCGGCGGAATCGTGTCGATGTCCATGAAAATATCGGCTTGATCAAAGTGCTGGCGGAGATGATCGTACAGCCGCCCGGCGTATCCGGCGGTGTCGGCACGGCGGTAGCTGATGAAAATGCGCGGCATAGTTCCCCCTTACGGCAATCAAGGCTCCACGCTCATGGTACTGAATCGCCCTTAAAAGAGCAAGCATCCCCACCCGCGCGAATCAAAAAGGACGTATGCTTACCATACGGCCCTTATCGCACACAACCCAATTCAGCCACCAGCTACACGTCTTCCTCCGCCCGCACCTCGCGAACCCACGCCAACGCCTCCCCCACCGTATCGAACTGCGGCATTTCCACCCCCAGGTCTTCATACACTTTACGTTGCAGCATCTCCACCAACGGATGATCGCTGACCACCACCGGCCTCACACGCGGATCAACCACCGAGCCTTCGAGCGCATCCTGCGCGTCGAAAATCAACAGTTGAATATCACTGGCCGTCATATCCTGCTGATCCAGATTCCAGACCACATACAGCGGTATCACTCCACCATTCGCATACCGCGCCACCTGCGCCTTGAGGCTTTGCAGATTCTGCATCCAACTGGACGCTGCAAAATCCACCGTCAGCAGCACAATCGGCTCATCTGCCAATTTAATCACTGTGAACGCCATGATTGTTATCTTCTGATCCCGTGCTACCGGAACTCCTAATGCCTGTTAATCCAACGCACTAACAGAACTCATACAGCTTAGCCGAAGCGCACGCAAAACACCAGTCTAAGCGCACCCTCCAGCACCAGTTCGTACGACTTACTAACCAATTCCTAACTGCATCACAACCACTTGCATCTCCACGCGCACCCGATTAGACTAGCTTGGTAGTGTGGCTATGCGTACTTGCACCATACCCGATTTCCAGGCCGCGATGCCAACATGGCCTAATGCTCATACGAGCCGGTTTGTAATTTTTGTCGTTCATCGTTCCCAGGAGGCGTTGTCCTGTTTACCGGAATTTACATCCTTCACCCCGCCCTGTTACCGGGATTTTACTTTCTCACATCCAACGCCCTGCTCAGCATCGCGCTTTGCGGCGGGATCGCGCTATGGTGGTCGCGGCGTGATCGTCGCCATGCGGAACCGCCGCCCGCTGACAATCCCCCCGCGCCCGACACGCGCGCCTCCGATCAAGCCTTAGACACGCTCTACGATCTGCTGCTGGCCCTGCACAACACGATCACCGGCGCTGCCCCCGCTGCGATCATGACCGCAGGCCGCCTGGACCTCCAACGCCTTTACCCTATCGTACAACGTGTCGCCGAACTACGCACGGATTACGCGCTCGCGCTGCTGACGTATTTCGACGCGCTCGAAACCGCACCCGACCGCCGCTTCACGAGCGACCTCATCGCGGTGGACCGCATCCTGACCGCGTACACGTACCATCTGCGGCTGTTTCCGCTGCGTCGTGTGGAAGATGCAGGCATCGTGCTGGGGATGTTGCAAGATGTGGGCGAAAAAGTGGGTCACGCGCTGCGCATGATGGAAGGCGACACGTAGGGGCGCTGTTCTACTGCGCCCGCTGCGTTGTGGGCTAAAAAGCTTTGAATTTATCTAAAAGACCAGTTACCGGAACTCCGTTGTGACGAATTGTTAGAGCATTTTAAGAAATATTTAGTCCATGTGATCTTTGATGGAAATCGAAACTATTCAAGTTCAAACTAATACCGACTTTGCGCCAGAACATCGCTTGGCTAAATATCTGATCACTACCGAGTCATATTTAGTCCATGCAAATTTAAAGTTGAAAAGAACAAATCTTTCAGAACGATACATAGTATTTAGTCCAGATGATCTTTGATGGAGATCGAAACTATTCAGGATCAAAACTAATACCAACTTTGCGCCAGAACATCTCTTGGCTAAATATCCGGTCATATTTTGAACTGAAAAACTTCATCTGCA
>CBEVZO010000372.1:0-4767 GCA_965554365.1 uncultured Anaerolineae bacterium | reverse complement strand
TTCGGGACTGCTCGTTATTGGGTCTATTATTCTGGCGGGGAGCAGCGCTAACATGGCTACCTTCACCAAATCAGTAAACATGTCCTTGCATGAAATCGCTCGCAAGCGACGCCGTATTCTAATGCACGGTGCGATCACGATGCTCGCGATCATGATCCTATCAGTGTATCTGATGCCGCTTGTTTACGGCGTGGTCACATCTTTGAAAACCAAAAGTCAGACATCCGATTCGCGTGCGCCGCTTCTACCCAGCAAAAACATCACCATTGAATACGAGGACGAAACTTACGAAGTCTTCAAAGTGCCCACCGATGCAGGCATACAAGAATTGGCGCTCATCAATAAAGGGCGCAAATTCAGCGAATTCATCGATCCCGACAACCCTGATGCCGGGTTGATCGAATGGGAAGGCAGTTGGCGGCTGTTGGACCCGGTCACAGAGTTAGCGCCACAGTGGAGCAACTACGAAGAAGCGTTCAATACGATTGATTTCTTACAGTTGCTCGGCAATACTCTGATGTACGCGTTTGTGACCATGATCGGTGCGGTGGGGTCGGCGGCGTTTGTGGCCTAC
Organism: uncultured Anaerolineae bacterium; assembly: GCA_965554365.1. Lineage (GTDB taxonomy): Bacteria > Chloroflexota > Anaerolineae > Aggregatilineales > Aggregatilineaceae > CAYRNY01. Next base: position 4,193 of record CBEVZO010000372.1, on the reverse strand, counting down.
GGTTTTGCGCGTTACCGCTTCCCAGGACGCAATATTCTGTTCATCCTACTGATGTCAACCATCATCCTGCCGCCGCAGGTGACGCTGATCCCGCAGTATGCGTTTTTTACACGCACGCTGGGCTGGAGCGGCAGTTGGAAACCGCTCATCATTCCGCAGTTTTTTGGCAACGCGTACAACATATTTCTGCTGCGACAATACTTCCTAACCATCCCGCGTGAAATGGAAGAAGCCGCCCGCATCGACGGCGCAGGCCCAATCCAGACGTTCATTCGCGTGATCCTGCCGCAGGCCGTCCCCGCACTGACAGCGGTGTGCCTGTTCCACTTCTTCTTCGCATGGAACGATTTCTTCAACCCGTTGATTTATCTGAGCGGACAACAAGACAAATTCCCGATTGCCGTCGGATTGAACTACTTCAACGGCGTCTACAACACCGAACCACAGCTTATCCTGGCCGCCTCGGTGATGACCATGATCCTGCCGCTGGCGATTTTCTTCATTGCACAGCGTGTCTTTATTCAGGGCATCGTGATTACCGGTGTGGACAAGTAAATCACAAAACTGGAAATGATTGGATAGGAGAAAATGCTCGTGAAACGACTTGTTCCGTTAGGGTTTTTAGTTGTACTGATAGTCGGACTCATGCTCGGTTCGTCGGTCTTGTTTACCGCCGCCCAGGACGACGGTCAACTGGCTCCAGACGGCGCGCCGGGGGAAAGCTACTTTGCGCCCGTTGCGGTGGAGATCGCGCTGGATGGCGATCTGGACGATTGGGCGGGCGTGCCCACCGTCTCTATGCCCGGTGATGCGAGTCCTGACGCTGGCAAGCCAGGAGTCACCTTCGCCGTAGCGGCTGACGACGAATTCCTGTACCTGATGGGGATGGTCTACGACGACAACATCATCAGTGGGGAACATGGCACAAACTACTGGAACGAAGACTCGTTGGAATTCTACCTCAACGGCACCGGCGATCTGACGCTGTCGTCGTATGTTGACGGCACCGTACAAATCTCGATCCCGGCCCTCACCGCCACGACCGGCGAAACAGTCATTGCAGGTATCCAGGGGACGACTGCTGACGCTACGCTCGAAGCCGTAACCACCGATTACGGGTGGGCGGTCGGGGTGGCTGTGCCGTTGGAAAACTCGATCTGGAAGATTAATCCGGAACACGGCAATGCGATCGGATTCCAGGTACATCTGAACGGCGCATCGACTTCAAACCGCGACCTGAAATTGATCTGGTCGATTTTCGATCCCGCCGATCAGTCCTACCTCAATCCCAGCCTGTTTGGACGGTTGGTATTCTTTGAAATCGGAGGCGAGCTTGACGCCAGCTTGGGCGTGCCGGAGCCTACCCCGACACCGATTCCTGTTGATCTGGATGCGGATTATCGTAAGCCCTGGCTCACGACCGGGGAACGCGTTGAAGACCTGCTGGGGCGGATGACACTCGAAGAAAAAATCGGGCAAATGACGCTTGTGGAAAAGGGCAGCATCATCCCGGCGCAAGTCACCGCTAACGCGATTGGTGGTGTCTTGAGCGGCGGCGGCGGTGGTCCCGACGGCGACAACTCGCCTGAAGACTGGCGTGAAATGGTGGCTGGTTATCAGACGGCGGCACTGCAAACGCGCCTGGGTATTCCCGTCATCTATGGTGTGGACGCTGTGCATGGTCACAACAACGTCTTTGGAGCAACGGTTTTCCCGCATAATATCGGCCTGGGCGCAGCAAATGATCCCGATTTGATGCAGCGCATCGGGCAAGCGACCGCCAATGAGATGATCGCGACCGGCATTTACTGGAACTACGCGCCTGTACTCGCGGTGGTCCAAGATATCCGCTGGGGCCGCACCTATGAAGCGTTTGGTCAGGATACCGCACTAGTGACCACGCTGGGAGCGTACTACCTCTACGGGCTGCAAGGCGACGATCTCGGCGATCCGTTGACCGTGATGGGCACGCCGAAGCACTATATTGGCGACGGCGGCGTAGTTTGGGACACCGGGAGCGGTGATTACCGCATTGACCAGGGCGATTTGCAGGTCGATGAAGCCACACTGCGCGAAATCTATCTACCGCCGTACCAGGTCGCGCTTGAGGCTGGTGCGCAGAGCATCATGATCTCGTTCTCAAGCTGGAACGGCGAGAAACTGCACGGCAGCGCGTACCTGATCAACGATCTGCTCAAGGGCGACATGGGGTTCGAGGGCTTTGTCGTTTCTGACTGGGCCGGAATCGATCAGGTTGATCTCGACTACTCTACACCGCCGTCGTGACATCGGTCAACGCGGGCGTTGACATGAACATGGTGCCCTACAACTACAACCGGTTCATCACCACGATGCTGCAAGCCGTCGACAACGGCGACATCGCCGAGGAACGCATTGACGACGCAGTGCGCCGTATTCTGACGGTGAAGTTTGACCTGGGCTTGTTCGAGTACCCTTATGGGCATGACGAACTGCTCGACTACGTGGGCGGCGACGAACATCGCGCCCTGGCCCGCGAAGCCGTGCAGAAATCGCTGGTGCTGCTCAAGAACGATGCCGGCTTACTGCCATTGGCTGCCGATACGCCCACCATCTATGTGGCTGGTCAAGCGGCTGACGATGTGGGTATCCAAAGCGGCGGATGGACTATCGGATGGCAAGGCGCAACGGGCGATATCACGCCGGGGACTACGATCCTCAACGCTATCGAAACCATTGTATCGGGTGATACCACTGTTGTCTACAACCGCGCGGGCAACTTCTCTGCTGTCACCGACGCTGACGGCAATACCATCAAAGCTGATATAGGTATTGTGGTGGTCGGCGAACGTCCGTATGCCGAGGGACAAGGCGATGATCCGCGCCTGACACTACCGCGCGGCGATCTAATCGCTCTGCGCAACATGGCTGAATATTGTGACAAGCTGGTCGTGATCATGATTTCGGGCCGCCCGATGATCATCACGGACGAGATAGGCGACTGGGACGTGCTGCTCGCGGCATGGTTGCCCGGCACTGAGGGGCAAGGCGTGGTCGATGGGTTGTTCGGCGTGACACCGATCACAGGCAAAACTTCCTTCGAGTGGCCTGCCTCGATTGACCAAGTTCCGCTTGGTGCTACCGACGAGGAACCGCTGTTCCCCATCGGCTACGGCCTGGAAACCGCCGCTGTGGCGATGACGGCTGACGATGTAGCCCCGCTGCTGTTGGCGGACTTTGAAAGCGACATCGGCTACACGCAAGACGAATACAACAACAACATCGGTTTTGTGCCCTGGGGCGACACGCCGGATAACGTCGTGCTCGAACTCGTCGCTGCCGAGGGTGATCTCGCGCTGCCCGACCAGGAAGACGCTAACACTGTCTTGAGCGCGGCGTACGACATTCTGGCGTATGGTGGTTTCACGCATGTGCTGACCGACGGCGAAAGCTGGACGCCGCAGGACTGGAGCAGCCACACGGCGCTTGATTTTTGGCTCTATGGCGCGAACTCCGGCGGCACAATTCAGGTGGAAGTCCATGACAACCGCGCCGCTGGATCGACCGGCGACACTGCGGAACGCTGGTTCTACCATATAATCGACGACTTCGACGGGTGGCAGCATTTCAGCATCCCGTTCGCCGACTTCCAGCGCCGTTCCGACTGGCAGCCGGGCGGCGCACCCGATGACGGTTTCGGCCTGACGGAAGTGCATGGCTATGCCTTCGGCCTCCCCATTGGCGCGGGTGCGTTTGTGAACTACATCGACAACGTCACACTCTCCGGCACCAACGCGCTGCCGACCACACCGGCAGTGCCGCGACCCGACGTATATCTGCCATCCGTGCCCACCGCACCGTATTCTTTTGATGCAGCATGGGTATTGATGTGGAATGATGAATTCGACGCGGATGCCAGTGCGCCGATCAACGACGAATTCTGGACCTGCGAAGTGGGCGGACAGGGCTGGGGCAACAACCAGCTTGAGTATGACAATGATCGCATCGAAAATGTCGCGCACGATGGTGATGGCAACCTGATCATCACCGCCATTCAGGAAATTCTGGCAGGCACCGAGTGCTGGTACGGCGACTGCGAGTACACCTCGGCCCGCTGCAACACGCAAGATAAAGTTGAGTTCACATACGGCAAGATCGAAGCGCGGATGAACCTGCCGGAAGGACAGGGCATCTGGCCCGCTTTCTGGATGCTT
>CBEVZO010000371.1:0-4768 GCA_965554365.1 uncultured Anaerolineae bacterium | reverse complement strand
CTCGTGCGCCCGCTTACTCGCTTCTGTTGCACTAAGTGCGGCTGTAGTACTAGACCCCTCACGTCCACCGGTGCCAGGGGCTTTCCGGGTCATACGCGCCATAGATCACGGTCAGCCGCACGAGGTCCGACCAGATGCGGAACGCGCGCTGATCGCCGTTCATGCGTCGCCGCATGGAACGCGGCAACCGCAGCCACGCCCACCCAATGTGCCGCTGTTCTTGCCGTGAGGATTCTTGCAGCAGCCGCGCATACCACAAGGGCAGCGCCGACCGCAGTGTTTTCTGGTGAAAGACCAGCAGCGCGCCGACTTCGAACATCAGCGCCAGCACAGTAAACACGAAGCTCGGCAGCAAGTTGGCGAAGAAGCCGCTGACAAACAGCGTAGGCACGACAAACGACAGCGAAAAACTGAACGCACCCCCGGCGATCAACAGCCGCACCAAGGGGTGCATGGGGTCACTCACCCCGTATTGACGGAAATAATCCAGCAACGGCTCCTTGATCAGTCCGGCAGTGATTGCGCCATAGTAGAATGTCGTGGTTCCGGCGAGCAGGAACAGCATCATGGCGCCCAGCGCGGGCCATGCCGGAAGCAGCAGCACCACCAGAAATATCAGGACGAACCACACACAATTCCGATCAAACATGATGTTGCGCTCTCTGCACTAGGCTGCACTATGTCAACGATTACTCCTGCGAAAACGCGCCATCACCGGGTCTTTCAGCCAACCCCCGGCAATCGCCGCGCGGTAGACAAGCGCGCCCGTCGCGGCGCAGGTCAACGCGCAGATCGCCAGCCAGGGGTATCGGGGATCAAACATGTATTCGCTCGATTCGCTGTACGTGTTGTGTTATTCTCGACCGATATTGACATGTTCTTCCCAGAACTCTCTGTATTCTTCTCGAACACGTTTTACGTATGGCTTCCGTTGTTCCACTAACGCTTCAGTGGTCTTCCCATCGAATTCCAAACCACGTTCTTCTGCGTGATCGAAGTAGCGGTTGTCTGCCGTGTTGCAGAACTGACAGGCAGTCACGATGAACTCATCTTTTTCCCTATCAGGGTGGCCTTTTGGTAGAAGATGATCAACTGAAAGCGTAAGCCAGGTTTCAAAAGACTTCGTTCCGTCAACGCCGCAGTATCGGCACGTGAAATTATCACGCTGGTGTATTCTGTGACCATAGCCACGCAGGGAATCGTCAAATCTACTCATGGTTCATTTTTCCAAGCTACTACCTGACCATACCCTCATTTTACACCTCAATGACCGCCCCCGCGAAGTATGCAAAACCGCCCTTCCGATCCACCCTGCCGCGTGCTATAATGCCGCATCATGGATGCCACTTCGGACGCAGCCTGGATGCAGATCGCGCTCGACGAAGCGCGGCAAGCACTTGACCACGCGGACGTGCCTATCGGCGCGTTGGTCGTGCGACACGGCGAGATCATCGCCCGCGCGCATAACCGCCGCGAGATCGACGGTGATCCCACCGCCCACGCAGAGTTGATCGCCATCCGTGAAGCGTCCCGCGTGATCGGCCATTGGCGGCTCGAAGAGGTTACGCTATACTGTACGCTTGAGCCGTGTGCCATGTGCGCCGGCGCGATGGTCCTGGCCCGACTGCCACGTCTGGTCTATGCTGCAGCAGACCCGAAAGCGGGCGCGAGCGGCAGCATCATGGACCTGCTGCACCACCCGCAGCTAAATCACCATGTCGAAGTGGTGGGCAGAGTGCTGGCAGTGGACTCGGCAGCGTTGATACGCGGATTTTTCGCCAAACTGCGCGCCGAGGGTCAGAAGTAGAAAAAGTTTACAGTAGTCAGTTCACAGTTTTCAGTAAAAGCAGCTTCGCACAACCGTCATACTGACAACTGATCACCGTCAACTGAAAACTTAAATCACAACTGCATATCACGAATACGGAGGGGTGCCAGAGTGGTTGATCGGGGCGGTCTCGAAAACCGTTGTAGCGTCCTGCGCTACCGTGGGTTCGAATCCCACCCCCTCCGCCTTTTTTACACCATCTGACCGCGCACGCGGTCATTTTTGTTTCCCCGCGCTGGAATCATGTATTGTCCACGGGGATCACCAGCCACATGCCGCTGAGAACTTCACGGCGTTCCTCGAAGCCATAGTGCCGGTAGAATTCCTGCGCGACCTCTGTCGCAAAGAGGCCCACGAACGGCTCGTGCGGGGCGTGCGCCTTGATCCACGCGAGCAGCCGATCCATGATCTCGCGCCCGATCTGCTGCCCCTGATATGCGGGCAGCACAGCGACATCCTGCACATAGAAAAACTTGCCACCGTCGCCAATCACACGGCCCATCCCGACCAACTGCGCCCCATCAAACGCGAGTACGCTGTGCAGCGAGTTGCGCAGCGAGACTTCGGCGGCTTGCGGCGCGTAAGGCGTCCAACCGACGGCTTCGAACATGGCGCGATGCTCCACGACGGTGGGCATCCGGGGTGCATAACGTATCGTTGCGGACATAAACATCCTCCACGCCAAACAAACCTAAACCGCGCCGCCTGACACATTGGGCGACGCGGTGAATTAATTGTAGCGTGTGGAGCCGAGAGTGAATAGGGGCGATCAGCCGCGCAGCAAAGGCAGCACGTCGCGCACCAGCATATCGGGGGTAATCATGCCGGGCGCGTAAGTCTTGATCAACATGCCGTCAGGTCCAATCAGCACGGACTGCGGCAGCGAGCCACTGCCGTACTGGTAAAACACACTGCCTGTGGTATCCTGCACCACCGGGAACGTGAAACCATTGCTGGTGATGAACTCCGCGCCCTTTGCCATTTCCTGATCGGCGTGGACCGCCAGCATCGTGAAACCCTGGGCCTGATATTCCAGGTAGAAATCGTGCAGATCGGGCATTTCTGCTTTGCATGGCGGACACCACCACGCCCAGAAATTGATCAACACAACTTGCCCCCGAAAGTCTGAGAGCGCTACCTGCTGCCCCGCGAAATTCGACAGCGTGAAGTCCTCTGCCGGTAAAGCGACGGCGGCAGTGGTAGCCTCCGGGCCTTCGCGCGTGACGATGATCAGCACGACGGCGGCGACGATCAGCAGCACCGCCCCGGCGACGATCAAGCGGGGATCAAGCGGCTGCTTACGGCGGCGGGAGTTGCGTTTGTGAGCCATAGGAAATGTGTCCTCGTATTTCAGCGCATAATAATCCGATCATGGGTTGGATGCAGCGCGCGCAGGTCAGGTTGCACTCGCAGCCGTTGATGAAACGCGCCAAACGCCACCTCACCCCCCACGTGATCGCAGATCATGCGCCCCCCACTCCGGCTTGGCGGTTCAGGGGCGGACAGACATTAAGGATGCGTACTGTGTCGGGTTTTAGCTTAAGTTTGCCCCTCCCCCCGGCCCCCCTCTCAGGGGAACTTTCAACGTCTCCCTGCGCCTGCTGTCGGAAAGTATTCTATCCCATATCTTCCTTACACCATCATACAAGGGGGAATCACGGTGCGCGATGCTACACCGCCGCTTACAACACGGACCATCCAAGCTGAAAAGTCGCCCCCGTAAAAATATTGCCAAAGAAGCGTTTGAGAATGGTACGAAAAGCAGCACAAACGTACGGCTTTGCAGGTTTTTTGCACGACTTTTGCGCTTCTTTTGATCTCTGCGCGGTATAATCCAGACAGTCTCCACACTGGTTCAGGTACGCGAAGCACTCGCAGTTTACTCGCGCGATGTTCTACGATGGCTCGCCGCACGGCATACGCCAGAGGCGATCCGCACGGCACACGCAGAGGCAGACTTGCGGACAGCATACGATAGTCCCTCTAACTTTTGGGGGTGCTGTGATGACCACGAGTAGCCTATCATAGAGTAGACGTTCAGGATCAGGACCATAAATCACCGTCCAGCGTAGCTCATGCCGGAATAGCACGCCAGACGCGCTGATGTGGTCGGCGGCAGACTTACTGTGTCGAGTGCCAGGGCACGCACATTACCATCGCATCGTATCGGAATAGCAGCGGGTCAAGCACGGGACAGGTGCGCCGTTCTGTCGGGGGACAGGGCGACCACCGTAGCCCATGCCAGAATCCGTGTGGGACAGGCCAGGAACCTCTGGCACGCGATGGTCCCCACACCGGCCCAGTTGTAACCCTGCCGTCCGCGTTCAGGAAGTTTGACTGAGTTGTATTGGTATGTACAGAATGACGCTGGCAATGGAAGGGGCAAACGATATGACGTATACGCAGATGAAACGCTATTTCATCCGCGTCACGAACGTGGGGGTGTTCAACTCCCTTGTTCAGGCGGCGGAGGCGGCAGTGACACGTCACAAAACCACCTTCGACACGCACCGTCAGGGCGGTTACTACAAGTTGGTAACGCCCAGTGCTACGCTTTGGAACGAGCTTTACCTGTATGGACAGGTACTCGCCCAGGCGCAGGACGAACACATTGAGGGCGGCGAGGAGCGCACGGCCTAGCCTACGCCCACCGCAATCCTCAGGTCCGGTCAGCCGGCAGGCCGGGCCACGCAATTATTCATACAATCCTCATGACGCACCGCAGTGTTATGCTGCGGTGTTTTGATTCTGGGGAAATGTCCGAACGTGTGCCGTGAGTAGCGCCTCACGATTTACGCGGCACGCGCACCGCACGCAGGGTTGCGACTGTCTTGCGCTTGGCATCCTGCACGATCTGTTTTTGGACGGCGGGCAGCGTCACCGTGAAGGTCGATCCCTCGCCGTAGACGCTCTCCACGCTCAGCTTACCGCCGTGCGCTT
>CBEVZO010000370.1:0-4772 GCA_965554365.1 uncultured Anaerolineae bacterium | reverse complement strand
TACGCACACACGCGCGATGCGCTGCCGCGTGTGGAGTGGCCCCGCCCGGACACCGTGATCGAGCGTGTGGTGTGCCAGACATCGGGGCTGCTGCCAACGCGCTACTGCCCGCAGACGCGCGAAATTTTCTACGCAGATAGCGGCCTGGGCATCGACACGCAGCCGGTCCAAGCCGACAGCTATTGGAACAACTACGACATCAACGTATGTACTGGGCGCTTGGCAAATGCCTCGTCACCGCCGGGCTGCGTAGAAGAAATGGTCTTCTTCGACTACCCGCAAGAGGTTCGCACCTGGGCACGCGAGACCAACCAGCGCTTCCCGCCGTCCAACTACGATATCGCCGATACAGCCTCACCGTTCAATCCAGTAACGATCATCTCGCCGCCATTCCTGGCACGCATCGGGGGCGTGGTCGATGTGCGCGGCAACATCAGTGACGCGGATTTCGCCTACTTCCGCCTGGACTATGGCGCGGGACCGCAGCCGGACGTGTGGCTGAACCTCGTGGAACAGGGCACAGACGCGGGCCGCGATATCGTACTGGGGACGTGGGATACCACTACACTCAGCGAAGGAGCCGTGTATACGCTGCGGCTGACGATGGTCCGCACAAACAACACGCGCGAAACGGCATTTGTGTCAGTTACAGTGGACAACCGCCCGCCGCTGGTCGCGCTCACTGCGCCTGCTGCCCACAGTGTGTATCGGCTCGGTGAAGATGTGTATATTCCGCTGGAAGCGGAGCCAGACGACAACGTGCAAGTCGCCTATGTCGAGTTTTACCAGGGCGACACGTTGGTCGCGACCCGTGAAGAATGGCCGTACACCGCGCGCGTCGATATCACGAGTGCGGGCGAAAAGACGTTCTGGGTCGCGGCGTATGATGCGGCAGGCAACCGTACCGCATCCGGGCATGTGACGGTGACGGTCATCGGAGCAGACACGGGAAATTGACAGGGAACTGGATTCGTGGTATCACGACACTGACGTGCGGGTTTCAATGTAACAATATAGGTTAGCGTCATGGGCGACAACTCGTTCGAACCGAAATCGAATCGGGAGCGCAGCAGCAAAAGCAAAGGTCGTACACGCGCACGCTGTCCAGCGTGTGGCAACCGGGTGTTTCTGCGTGATCAGGCAGAAGTATGGGACTCGGTAACGTGTCCGAGTTGCAATGCGCAGCTAGAAATCGTGGACCTGCGTCCGCCCACGCTCGACTATGCAGACCATGCGGCTAACGATTGGGACGATGACGACGAGGAAGGTGACTGGGAAAACCGACGGTAGCCCATAACGGCACACGATGGCTTAAGGCGATTTAACAGGCCACTAATCTTGTATTGGTGTGGAGCTTAGCGCGCGTTAACGCTGCGGAGCTACCTTGCGCCTTTTTTACCCCAACAATTAAAAGTGTCGGACCCTGAACCACGTGCGGAGAGGGGGAGAAAATCGCGCGACCAAGTCCCCGCTCCGCTTGCGGGGAGGGGGCGCGAACAAGTTCGCGTTGGGGGAGGGGCAAACTTCGCATATATCCCTACGCAAGCACCTGCTGATACACTTGCGCCAACTGCCCTGTGATGTGGCTCCAATCTTGCGTTTGAGCATACGCACGGCCCGCTGCGCCCATTTGCGCGCGCAGATCATCATCCGTCAGCAGGCGAATGATTGCGTCAGCCAATGCTCCGGCGTCGTGCTGCGGGACAAGCAGCCCGGTTTCGCCGTCGATCACGGCTTCCGCGACGCCGCTGCCGTGTGTCCCGACCACTGCCAGCCCCGACGCGCTCGCCTCCAAAAACACCAGTCCGAAACCCTCAAATTTCTGCCCTACGTTCAGCGATGGCAGCGCGAACACATCCGCGTGCTGATACCAGCCACGCAACTCCGCGTCGGGGATCATGCCGACAAGCTGCACGCAGTCGTTCAGTCCCAGGTCCGCGATCTGAGCTTGCACACGCGCGAGATAGTCCGCGTTTGGTCCACCTGTGACAACCAACTGCGCGTCCGGCACGCGCGCGCGGATCAGTGGCAGTGCCTCGATCAGCAGATGTGTACCCTTGCGACGCTTGACGCCGCCTGTTGCCAGGATCGTCGGGCCGTGCTTCTCCGGGGCTGGGGCAGGAGCCTGGAAATGAGCGACATGCACGCCATTGCGAATTACGGTGATCTTGGTATCTGGCAGAGCCGCGCGTACGCGTCCGGCGGTGTACTCGCTTACCGCTACGAGGTGCGCGCGCGCATACGTCCGGCGATACAGCGCACCCACAATACGGCGCTGCGCGGTTTGCGGCACATACGTCCCGTGTGCGGTGACAACCAACGGACGCTCTCCGGCACTCCACGCGCCGAGGATGCTGTATGGCTCCGCAACGACGTGCAGCAGGTCGCAGTCCTGCACCGCAGCGCGCACACTAGGCAGCGCAAGCGCACAGTGCGCCATGAATCCGCGTGGACGGGGCATCAGTTGCGGTAGCACGGGACGCACACCTGCCAGGGAGACAGAGTCCGGTAGTGACGTGGCTCCGATTTGCGTCAGCGCGACAACATCCACGCCGTGCGCGCTCAATGCAGACGCGATTTCCAGCGCATAGCGCGCCCATCCATAGCGCGGGTCAATTTCGGGGGTCAGCAGGGCGACGCGCATGATCAAGCCTTCCACACGCGTGGTTTCTTCCCCTCTCCGCGCGTGGAGAGGGGGTTGGGGGGTGAGGTTGGTTTTTGATGTGATGCCGAAATACTTATGACACGGTGCATTAATTATGCATCCTCCACAAACGCCCGGATATCCGCAGCCCGTGCCGCCCACGTATAACGCTCCATCACGAGGTCATACGCTCGCGCCGCCAAGCGTTCCCGCAGCGCCGGATCGTCGCGCAGCCGCGTGATCGCCGCTGCCAACGCGCCTGTATCGCCGGGGGGAACCAGCAGCGCAGACTCGTCGTGCGTCAGCACTTCCGCGAAACTCGGCAAATCGGACGCTACCAATGCGCGCCGCGACGCCATGTACTCGAACAGCTTGATCGGCGAGGTGTAGTAGGCGAACTGCGTGGTCCAGGGATGCGGCATGGTGCAAACGTCAAACGCGCTGAGGTGCAGCGGTACGGCGTCCGGCGTGACCTGTCCCGCTGCGAGAAAGCGCGACTCCGGCAGCCCTGCCGCGATCCAGCGTTCGCGCAGCGCAGCGACCATATCTTCTGGCCCACCGACAATCGCGAGATGCACGTCTTCCACGCTCGCCAGCGCGGAAACTAACTGTCCCACGCCCTTGTCCATGCCGAGCATACTCAAGCGCCCGACCCATCCGACGATGAAAGCGTTCGCAGGCCAGCCAAGCTGCGCACGTGCCGCCGTCTGATCCGGCACATTCGCAAACCGCGCCGTGCGAATCCCGTCATGCGCGACCAACACGGATTCTGCGCCGCGTTTGTGTAACTCGTCCGCGAGATGCTGCGTGATCGCGACCGTGCGTGCCCGCTGTATGACGAAACGTTGCAAGCGTATGCCCAGCCGCGAATTGCGCAGTTGGTGTGCCTCATAAACCAGCGTCGTGCGCCGCCCCCGCAGTAGGTGTAGTAGTGGACGCAGCAGCGCCAGCCCAAACGCGAGGAATGCGTCGCGCGTGTAGACCACATCCACGCGGCGGAAGGGCAGCCAGGCGATCAGCGCCAGCAGATAGGTGCTGGTCTGCGTGAAAAACGCGATGGGATGACGGGGGAACAGCGGGAACAGGTCCAGGCAGAGCAGGCGCATGAAGGCGAAGTTCTGCGCGACGCCGTAGTGTCGCCACAACGAATTGACCTGCTGCATCTCCGGCGTGTTGATGCGGCGCGGCGCGACCAGTGTCACGTCATAGCCCGCGTCCGCCAATGCCTCGCAATTCTGCACGATCTGCAACCCGTGCGCCTTTTCGGTCGGCAGGCGATTGTTGGCGACGTAGAGCAAGCGCGGCTTACGCATCGTGTGCAGCCCGGTACATCAGGTGTGCGATGCGGTCCATCAGCGTGCCCAACGAGTGTTCGTTGATCACGCGCTCGCGCAGCCGGTATCCCAGTGTCGCGCGCTCCTCCGGCCCCAGTGCCAGCAAATAGGCGAGGCGCTCCGCGAGTTGGTCGTCGTCCGTGTCGTGGGGCAGGTACAGCAGATCAGCGGTATCGCCCAGCACGGGTAGAAAGTCCGTGTTCATGACCAGCGTCGGCTTGCCCGCGAGCATCGTTTCGAGCGCGGCTTTGTCAAACAGCCCCGGCGGACTCAGGTTCACGGCGATGGCGCTGTTTTCGACCACCTCCGCGAGGACGGTGCGCGCCAGCGGCCCCGTGAATGTCACAGGCGGCACAGGATCGAGATGCTGCGTCAGGGTGTTCAGTTCGCCGGGATACTCTGGCTCGTTCTCGACCGGCCCGCCGACAATATGCACGCGGAGCGGCCCGGCATCGCTGCGCCCCATAATACGCGAGACAGCACGCAGTAGGCGATCCTGCCCTTTTATGCGCGACAGCCGCGCGACGTGGATGATCGCTGGGGGATACGCTTCTTCTTCTGACAGCGGGAACAGCGTCGTTTCAATGCCATGCCCGACCACATGCACTTTTTCGGAGGGCAGCGGAAAGCTGTTTGGCGAGGCGGTAAGGATGTGTGTCGCCAGCGCACGGGCGATGTGTAGTTCGCGTGAGATTTGCCGGTGCGTATACCACAGCACCAACGGTTTGTGGTAGGTGGTGGTCCAGGGGGCGGCGAACATCACGTAGCGCGGGATCATGTGGCAGAAGACGCCA
>CBEVZO010000369.1:0-4779 GCA_965554365.1 uncultured Anaerolineae bacterium | reverse complement strand
TGCGCGCTTCGAACAGTTCCTCCACACGCGGCAAACCGCTGGTGATGTCACCAGTACCTTGCGCCACACCACCCGTGTGAAACGTACGCAGCGTCAACTGCGTGCCTGGCTCACCAATCGACTGCGCGGCCACGATACCCACCGCCGAGCCAATGGCAACCAAGTCGCCGCGTCCCAGGTCGCGCCCGTAGCAGCGCGCGCAGATGCCATGCACCAGGGCACACGTCATTGGACTGCGCACAGATACCCAGGGCACAACCGCGTCTTCCAACGCATTTGCGGTTTTTTCGTCGATCATTTGGTTGCGATCCACGATAATTTCGCCGGTTTCCGGGTGGAACGCCGGGTGCGCGGCTACACGCCCCATGATACGCTCATAGATGTTCTGCCCCGCCACATCTGCTTCGGGGAACGGCACGCCGCGCGCGTCCTGATTGTCGGCGTGGCGCGGGTTGAGGATCTTCATCCCCACCACAGTGCCACAATCCTCACGGTTGACAATCACATCCTGTGCCACATCCACCAAACGCCGCGTCATGTACCCGGCATCCGCCGTACGCAGCGCCGTATCCGCCAGACCCTTTCGCGCACCGTGCGTGGAGATGAAGTATTCCAGCGCGGTGAGGCCCATGCGGAAGTGACTCGTGATCGGCAGATCGATGATACGCCCGGACGGGTCAGCCATCAGGCCGCGCATCCCCGACAACTGCGTAATCGGACCGAAACCACCTTTGGTAGACCCCGAAATCGCCATAACCGCAATCGGCCCAAACGGATCAAGCGTGTCGCTGATTACGTCTTTCAGGTCGGATTTCGCCTGGTTCCAGCTATCAATCGTAATCTGGTAGCGTTCTTCTTCGGTTAGCAACCCACGCCGGTAATCCCGCTGCGCGGTTTCGACCGTGCGCGTTGCGTCTTCAAGAATCTGCTCGCGTTCAACTGGCACAGTCAGGTCAGAGACGGCAATCGTCGTACCCGATACTGTGGCGTAGTGGAAGCCCATATTCTTGATCTCGTCCACTATGCCGGTGGTGAGTTCCGGGCCAAAGCGCTGATATACACGCGCCACGAGTTCTTGCAGGCTCTTCTTCGAGAACGTTTCCTGCACAAAACGTAATCCGTCCGGCAACAGGCGATTGAAGATCGCGCGCCCTACCGTACAGATTTCCGGCTCTTCCGGTGCAGGATGTTCAGGATCATCATAGTAGTTGCCCAACAAAATGGGCGTGTGCAGCGCCACGATGCCCAGACCGTAGAGGTATTCTACCTCGTCCATATCGACCACCAGACGACGTTGGCTCAGATTGGCGATTGCCAACGGCACATCCGGGTTACGCTTCTGATACTGGCGTATTTCGTAGGCATTGTGGACCGCCACATCGAAACGCCCTTCCAGCAAACCATCCACCATCTGATCGTGGGCGGAATACATCGAACCATCTTCAAGACGTTCATCGCGCAGGATCGTGATCTCATTCGCGTAATCTAACTCGCGATGGTCCACCTGCCGCGTGCCTGCCGAGTTGTAGATCACAGCGATCTTGAAGCCGCCTTCTTGCAGCACGGCCCATTGCCGGAACTCATTCTCACGCTCGTTCAAGCAGATGATCTCCGCTGTGGGGTCCATCGTGAGGTAGTAATTACCCAGCACCATGTCCTTCGACGGCGCCACCACCGGCGAGCCATCCGCCGGCTTGAGCAGGTTACGCGTGCTGAGCATCAACTCGCGCGCTTCAGTCACCGCTTTTTCGCTCAGCGGCACATGTACCGCCATCTGGTCGCCATCGAAGTCAGCGTTAAACGCCGAACACACCAACGGGTGAATCTGGATCGCTTTGCCTTCTACAAGCTGCGGCTCAAACGCCTGGATACCCAGACGGTGCAGCGTTGGCGCGCGGTTGAGCAGCACCGGACGGTCCTGAATCACCTCTTCCAGCACTTCCCAGACCTCAGGACGTTCGCGCTCGATGATCCGCTTGGCCCCCTTGACGTTCGCCGCGTAGTTGTACGCCACGAGGCGGCTGATCACGAAGGGGCGGTACAGTTCCAGCGCCATGATCTTAGGCAAACCGCACTGGTGCAGCTTCAGTTTAGGACCGATCACGATGACCGAACGGCCCGAATAATCCACACGCTTACCGAGCAAGTTGCGGCGGAAACGTCCCTTCTTACCCTTGAGCATATCGCTGAGCGATTTTAGTTCGCGGCGGCCCCGGCGGCTGAGCGCCTTGCCGCGCTGGCTGTTGTCGATCAGACTATCGACCGCTTCCTGCAACATACGCTTTTCGTTGCGCACGATTACGTCCGGCGCGCCGAGTTCTAGCAGGCGCTTGAGACGGTTGTTGCGGTTGATCACGCGGCGATAAAGATCGTTAAGATCGGAGGTCGCGAAACGCCCACCATCCAACTGCACCATCGGGCGCAGGTCGGGCGGAATCACTGGCAGCACAGTGAGAATCATCCACTCTGGACGGTTGCCACTTTGCAGCAGGCTTTCGACGACGCGCAGGCGCTTGGTCGCCTTCTTGCGGCGCTGCTTGCTACGTGTGGTGCGTACCTCGACCCATAACTGCTGGGCCAGCTTTTCCAGGTCCATGTGACGCAGCACTTCGAGGAAGGCTTCCGCGCCCATGTTAGCCTTGAAGACCTGCCCATACCGTGACTTGAGTTCACGGTAGCGCGGCTCACCCAAAAATTGCAGTTCTTCCAGCGACATCAATTCATCGCGCGCATCGGCGACGGCCTGGTGCAGCCGTCCCAGCTTGCGATCAATCTCGTCCTGAATTTCGGAGATTTCGTTTTGCGCTTCATTGGTCGCCTGATCAGCGCGGGCATCGAGCGCGTCGAATTCTCCCGCGCGACGCTTCTCGATCTCGTCGAGAAGCTGGTTCAGACGTTCTTTAGCGGCTTCCTGCACATATTGCAGCATGTCATTGGACACCACCTCGCCCACTTCGGCGATAATGATATCGGCGGCCTTGAATTCCAACGGACTCTGCAACTCATCGTCCATCTGCGCTTCGATGCGATCCTGCAACAACTGCGCTTCGGCCATCACCTCTTCGGATTCGCGCGCCTGTTCGTCGTTGAAATACTGGTTCAACTGCGCGATACGCTCTTCCATGTTACCCAGATCGCCGTCACGCTCGGCTCGAATCTCGCCCGACACGCGCTCGAACTCGCCCTTGATCATGGTTTCCTGATCCGCGAGTTCTTCTTCCAGGCGTTTGAGCGCCTTCTGACGCGCTTCCTCGTCCACATGAGTGATCACGTACTGCGCAAAATACAGCACGCGGTCGAGGTTACGACGGCTGACATCCAGCAGAATCCCCAAGTAGCTGGGCACACGACGCGTGTACCAAACATGGGCTACCGGCGCAGCCAACTCGATGTGCCCCAGACGTTCGCGGCGCACCGATGAACGTGTCACTTCAACGCCGCATTTATCGCAGATGATCCCGCGATAGCGAACGTTCTTGTATTTGCCGCAATAGCACTGGTAGTCCTTGGTCGGCCCAAAGATGGCCTCGCAGAACAACCCGTCCTTTTCAGGACGCAAACGGCGATAGTTGATCGTTTCCGGCTTGGTCACTTCCCCGTAAGACCACGAGCGAATCTGTTCGGGGGAGGCCAGGCTAATCCGCAATGCGCTAAAGTCTTTCGCCTCCAAGGCGGGCCCTCCTCTGCGCTGGGTACTTCCTATCCAACTGGCGTAAGCAGACGGTTACAACATGAAAAATGTGATGAAAGTGGAGTGTTGCGCGGGCATCCCGGCCCACATCCCGGCTACAAGCAAAAACGGCGCATGAAACTAGGGTTTCTGCGCTTTTCCCGTAAATCGTCCTACAATCAAGTCAGTGGCACTGAGTCCACACCACGCCCGAACTATCTTCAGTAGTCAAAATAACAGTATAGCATAGGTTACACCGGTTTCCAAGACCCACATTGGGAAAATCTTCAATATACGCCACACGCAGCGCCCCACCCCACCGCAGAATCACAACGGCGGCGATCTGTGATGGATCGTCGCCGAGATTGATTGCTAGAGGAATTTCGCGCGCCGTCATCGGCGTTTTGGCTAAGGCTCCCCTAAGCATTTCCAACCACTTCATAGTGGGTCACCGTGAGTTCAAATTCAAGGAGAAAGTCGTTATCTTCTGGATAATACTTGGCAACCTCAACCTCATCGCCTGCGAAGCCCCGGATGGCTTCCATGTTTTCCCAGAAGGTCATGGTGATGAAGTGTGTGATCTCGCCCTCCCTACGCTCCAAAATATGCACGCTGATATTGCCCCCCACCGAGCGGTAATCCGGAATGGCGCGTTCATTCAGGAACTTACGGTAGGCTGATGCTTTGGAAGTAGGCACGCGCCCATGCCACAGACGTACAATCATAACTGATGCCCCTTTCTCTGCTAGCGTGTGACAATTTTACCCCGTTCGTCGTGTCAATGACCAAATCAAGCAACGTTATGCCGCGTAGATCGCACATTGATCTACGCGGCATTCTAATATGTCTCGTGATACTCCGCCGTTTGGCTCGATATTGGCCTGTCCGTACACGCGCTACACCCGCACGACCGTCCCGCAATATTCGCACGCCATCTCGGTTTGCCCGCGCACCAACGGCGGCAGCGTCGCGCCACAGGTTGTGCAAGCGGTCGGCGCATTCTGCACCGCTTCCTCGGCGGCCTCATCGACCGGGATCGCACGCTCATTGTCGATCTCACCGTTGATCACGCGGTTCAACTGCTGCACGAACCACTTGCAATCCACGCC
>CBEVZO010000368.1:0-4781 GCA_965554365.1 uncultured Anaerolineae bacterium | reverse complement strand
CATCACGATCAGCCGTCCCGGTGCTGACCGTCAACTGCCCGGACCCATTCACATCCCACTGCGACAGGCGTTCCCCCGCATCATCGACGCGATAGATGCGCGCGTAGTCTACACCATATACGCGCCAAAACAGCGTCACGTTGTCGCCAGGGCGCGCCGACTCCGTATCAGTCGTGAAATACTCAACCCGGATACCGGATTGTGTCGGAGCGCTCGTCGCCGTCAACGTGGCAGGCGCGGGAGTATTGGTCAGCGCAAGAATACCAGTCGGGGAAGGACCGGGCGTCGGCGAAGATGGCGGTCGTGTCGGCAGGGGCGTCAATGTGGCCTGCGGCAGACTGACCACCTGCACCGGCGTCTCGGTAGGCGAGGGGGGCGGTGTGTCAGTGGGCACATAAGTCACAACAACAGGTTGTGTATTGCCGCCACACCCCACCAGCAACCACGCGAGCGACAGAACCAGCACGCCCATCAGCGCCGGACTATGCCAACGCCTGAATAATTGCCACACACTGAAACTTTTCACCATCAGCTCCCCCCGTGCCCGGCGCATCATCATGGCGCAGCCGAATCCACCAGGGGCAGTTCACGGGTGGCAGGGGCTTCAATCGGCAGCGCGAACGTGAAAATCGACCCGTTTTTCTGGTTGCTGCGCACCCAGATACGCCCACCATGCGCGTCCACTGTCAGCTTGCAGAACGCCAGCCCCAAGCCCACTCCGGCAGGCATGTTGCGCTGTTTCACGCGCGCAAACTTATCGAAGATGCAGTCCAGCGCCTCGCGCGGAATACCCGGCCCGGTATCCTTGATGCGAATGAACACTTCCTCGCCGCTGCTCGCTGTGCTGACCGTCACAAGTCCATAATCTGGCGCATACTTGATCGCGTTGTCAATCAGATTTAGCACCACGCGCCCGATCATATCTGCGTCCACATACAGCGGGGGTAAATCGTCAGCCAACGAGAGCCGCACCCGCACACGCTTCTCCTCGGCGAGAGGTTGGACATCTTGTACCACCTCCTGAATTATCGTGTTGATCATAGTGGTGGTGCGCTTCAAGAACCGTTTGCCGTCCTCCAACCGCTGCACATCCAGCAACGACTCGACCATATGCCGCGCTCGCTGTTCGCTGCGCGCCGCCACATCTAATAGTTTAGCGACATTGGGATTCGGATGCTCTTTCAACAGCTTGCGCAGCGCCGCCACACTGGTATAGATGTTACCCAGTGGTCCGCGCATATCGTGATAGACCATCGCCGTGAGGTCCTGGCGCAACCGGTCGAGTTCCAAGTCTGACGACACATCGTACTCGATCCACTGGATGTAATCGCCGCCGCCATTTCTGCGCAGTCGCTTGGCATAAACTTGCACCGGAATCTCAGAGCCTGCCTTGGTCCACACCACCGACCGGAAGCGCACTTCGCGCCCGCGAATCAAGTGATCATACCGTTCGCCGCCCAGCGGCCCGGCTCCCATGCGATGCACCATCGAGATGTTGTGACGCAGCAATTCGCCGTTGTGATAGCCTAACATCGCGCACGCGCTGCGATTCACCGCACAGATACCACCGTTCAAATCAGTGAGGATGATCGGCACAATCACATCATCGAACAACGCGTGATAACGGCCCTGTGCGCCGCGCAGTTCTGCCAGGAGCAGCGTGTTGGCGAGTGCCGCCGCGCCCATCTCGCTGATCGTATTCACCAACTGCACCGCTTCGGCGGTGAAATAATTGCAGGCGGGATGCGCGAGGGTAATGATCCCTACTACATCGCCGGAATGAATCAGTGGCATACATAACGCCGAGCCAACCTGGGGCGAAAACGGCTCGTCCGGCAGCGATCTCCACAGCGGATTAGCCGTGACATCATTCACGATCACTGTGCGGTAGTTGTGCAGCACAAACCCCGCCAGCCCCTCAGCCAACACCTGTTTGAGTGCGGGAAACGGGTCCGCCTGTTTGCCGCCGCCCAACGCGTACACGTCTTGCAGTGCCTTGTGGCGCAAAGCGATGATACTGGCGTGAGGAGTCGCCAGCACTTCCGCAGCCGTATTGAGTACTCGGCGCAGTACGTCGTGCGTATCAAGGTCCGCATTCAACTCACACGCCAGCCGATAGAGCAGCGCCAACCGCAGCGCCTCACTCAAATGCGGTTGAAAGCCTGATGCTGTGGTCATAAGTCGCCCCTAATATGATCCTGACGTTATTTTAACACAGCCGTGCCAGGCACTCCACGTTATCGTGATATGTTCACGATAGGCTTCAAATATCGTTTGGGCGCGGGCTTCAGACTATCGCGCACCCCATCGATCACAACCTGACGCGCCGCCTCATCATGCTGAAAGTCCATCTCCTGCGCCGGAACGACCAGCACCGGGCAACTATCCCAACGGTCAATCCAATCGTCGTACAACACGTTCAACCGCAGCAAATAATCCGGCGAAATGCGGCGTTCGAAGTCGCGCCCACGTTGTTTGATACGCGTCTGAAGCGTTTCGATCTCTGCTTTGAGATACACCAACAAATCAGGCGCCGGCAAAAACGCACGAATTCCCTCATACAAGTCATGGTAGGCACGGTAATCACGATCGGACATCTGGCGTTGCTCGTATAAGTTGCGCGCGAAGATTTCCGCATCTTCATATACACTGCGATCCTGCACCACCGATCCCGGATGATCGACAAGCTGGCGATGATGCTGCAACCGCCGTGAGAGGAAGAATACCTGCGAGTGAAAACTCCACCGCTGCATATCGCCGTAAAAATCTTCCAGGTAGGGGTTTTCGTCTACAGCCTCATAAAACGGCTTCCACCCAAACGCCTCGGCGAGAATGCCGGTCAACGTCGATTTCCCTACCCCAATATTGCCCGCAATCGCTACAAAATGTTTGTTCGGAACCAGCGGCGAAATCATCCCTCATCACTTTCTTCATCTGCCCCAGCCATACCCCAATCACGCGTGACGTTCGTGCGCATCTTGTCCAAATACGCCGCCTCTAGATCAACGTCCATGTAATTTGCCAGCTTGATCACATACGCCAGCACATCGGCTAACTCCTCGCGTATCGCGGCGCGCGAGTCTGCCTGTGACGGTGAACGCGGCGGTTGTGCTGACACCCGCCAGCGCAGCGCAAACGCGCGGGATAGCTCACCCACTTCTTCCTGCAAACGCAGCATATTGAAGTACGGATCGGTGAAAAATCCCTTGTCCCGATCAAGCTGACGATGAAACTGTTGGAAATCGCCTAACTGCCGCCCCGTTTTATCCAGCGCCACACGATCACCATTCGCGATCACCACCGTCGGCTCGACCGTACCCAAACCCGGCAGCGCAGGTTGCTGCGGCCCTGCACCCAATGCGCCACGAATACGGTCGAAGATCGCCTCGCGGTCCTCACGATGCTGCACAAAATCGATGTCGTTGGTGTCCACCACCAGCACAGGCGCAGCGGTATACGCCGCAAAAAACTGCTCATAGGTCACGCGCAGACTATCAATATAGTGCGGGTCCATGTTGCGCTCGTAAGGACGATCACGCGCGGTGATGCGGTTCAGCAGCATGTTGGTGCTGGCGCGTAAGTAGATCACCAGGTCCGGCACCCGCACATTTTCTGCGAGCGCTTCCTGCACGCTGTAGTACGTGTCTAGCTCGTCGCCTTCCAGATTTACCTGCGCAAACAAGCGATCCTTGTCGAACATATAATCGCTGATGATCGGCGGCGGCACAGTCACAAGCTGCCGCTGCTGCTGGTAACGACTGAGCAAAAAGAAAATCTGCGTCTGGAACGCATACCGCGCCCGGTCGCCGTAGAAATCCGAGAGGAACGGATTTTCCTGAAAGACTTCGAGTATCAACTGCGCACCGCTGTCTTTCTGAAACATGCGTGCCAGCGTCGTTTTACCGACACCGATCACGCCTTCAACCACAATATACGCCGGAGTCATGTTCATAGAAAAAATTCCATTTGCGTGCCAAGCCACTCAATATTGTGCTGTACCGATTGCTGTTGAAAACATCGTCGTGGATGAATCCTCGCAGGGTTCCAGTATACGCCTCGGCAAGCCAAAATCCAAACCTTGATCGTAAAAAGTTACGGGAGAAAATGACAAACGCGGTAAAATCAAACGCAGCTTTAATGCAAACTGTAGGGTAAGCTATCTAACTCGCAATACAGCCCGCGCCATAGCACCGCCAAGCCAAGGTGGTCGGGAACCTCAGTCGGGCATATAATCGGCTGTGTGCCACCTTGTGCAGTATCCGGGGAGTGACTCGTTATGCCGCAGATAAAAATCGCGTGCCACGCATGGGCTTACAATAATTTGTCGTTGGAAGACGCCATCGGCACTATCGCTCGTCTGGGTTTCCGCTATATTGATCTGGGAACAGGACCGCATCTGGATGTGGGACGTGCCGCCGCCTATCCACAGGCCGAAGCCGACCGGATTCTGGAGTTGCTGGCGGAGTTCGATCTGCAAATCACCGATTTGTACTTGATGATGCCGCGCACCAACGCACCTGATCCCGCCAAGCGCGAGGCCCACCTGACGTTGTTCGAGCGCCTGATTCCTTTCGCGGTGGCGTTAGGCACGCCCGGCATTACCATCTCGCCGGGGTTGGTACATCCCGATGGGCCAGAACACAGCCTTGCGCGCGCTGTACCAGCGCTGCTACGAATGCTGCAAGCCGCCGAGGAGACAGACCTGCGCATCGCATTTGAGCCGCACATGGACTCCGCTGCACAAGCGCCAGAGCAAGCGCTGCTGCTGCTTGAAGCTGTGC
>CBEVZO010000367.1:0-4784 GCA_965554365.1 uncultured Anaerolineae bacterium | reverse complement strand
TATGAATAGGCGGCATGCACCCAGAACGCGCTGCCGAACACTATTTCGAGCAAATAATAGCCATTGGACTCGTAATACCGGACATCAGCATAGAACAAGTGGTGGTAGGGGTTGGTCCAGATCAGCAATTGGACCAGCACCGGCTCGATAGTCAGCAGCCACAGGTTGCGCCGCGTGATCCAGCGTGTGCGCCCGGTGTATTCAGACGTGAAAACCAGCCATGCGGCAGTTACGGTGGTGATCCAGAGATAATTTGCGCGCGTAAAACTGAGCTTATAGTCGAACTCGACCAGCACTTGTTCAAAGAGATTGCCCAACGCCCAAAACGTCACGGCGGTCATCATCACCACAAAGGCAATCACGCCCCTGCCCGGTCGCTGCCGCCACACGAAATAGCCCAGCAGCGCCGAGATCGTCGCCGACGCGCACAGTACCCAGATCGAAGGTGGATATTGCAGTTCAAGCATCTGCTACCCTATGTCAAAGCTACTCCTGCCCCGATTATATAAATACATTATAGTGTTTTGAAATTTATACGCCGTTCAAAACTTATCATGACTTGTAAAAATTTCTCCAGAATCATGCCCCTTACGCCGGGACAGTGGGCAACCGAATCAACTACGCACTAAGTTTGTATCAAAGCGCATTGATTGAGCGCCAGGGGCAGCGTGATGACTACCGGCCAACCCATCGCAGCAGACTTTCCGTTCGAGGCGCATTTCGTGGAGGTGCATAGTGCGCGGATGCACTATGTGGACGGGGGCAGCGGCGATAAGATCCATTTTATCGAGCAATTGTCAGTAGTGTATTTGCTTTTTATTAGCCTACAGTTCCACTGGTGGACGGAACTCACCCCCCAGGACACAAACTCTCACACGGGACACCGTCGCCGTCAGGATCGAGTTCGGGATGTCCATCGTTGAAGCACTGTCGCGCCTCCGCGCACGAGTGAAGATTCTGGCATGCGCTGCATTTCTCGTCACACGATTCGCACATCTCCCCAGAGTCCTCTGTGCCACTTAAATCGGCAGGGGCGCGCGTGGGAGTTGCCGCATCCGAGTCGCCGATCAGCGCAGGAGCCGCCCACACAACGATGATGGCTCCGAGCGTGAGCAGTGCAACGATCCACACAAAGACCGGGGATTGTGCGGGCGGGTGATCGGTGGGGTGTAACATACAGCCTCGTTATGGTGCTTTGCGCTGTGGTTTAGCATAGCGCATAGTATTGTTCTCCGCCGCGCAGAGTGGTTTGGGCAAGCCCTACCCCTACTTTCTCAATTCATCGGTATCCAGCCAGATTGTCACCGGACCGTTATTGTGAATCTCGACATGCATCCGCGCGCCGAACACCCCCATCTCCACGCGCGAGATGCCTGCTTGCCGCAGCATCTTCGCAAAGCGTGCGATCAACGGCTCCGCGATATCGGGCGGCGCGGCATGGGTAAAACTCGGACGGCGGCCCTTGCGCGCATCCGCGAACAGTGTGAACTGCGACACGACCAGACACCCGCCGTCCACATCGAGCAGTGAGCGGTTGAATTTGCCGTCCTCGTCCTCAAACACACGCAGTCCGGCGATCTTGCGCGCGAGCCATTGCGCTTGTTCGTTACCGTCCGTGTGGCCCACGCCCACCAGGATCACAAAACCCTGGTCGATGCTGCCGACCACCTCACCATCCACGCGCACCGTACCCTTCGATACTCGTTGCAATACTACCCGCATGTCGGCTCCCTTGTTGGTTGGCGCACAGCATAATTACACAAAGCGGTTAGCTTTTAGCAGTTAGCTAAAACCCTATACCTCAAATCCCTCTCAGTTGAGGGAGGAAACACACGAGCGACGAAGGTTTTTGCTAACGGCTGCTTGTTTAGTCGCTCCATTTTACGGCGCAGATGCGCGGAAATCAACCCGTGTGTGCGCGCGGCGGTCCTACGCTCTGTTCCGGGACGACGCGACCGGGAAAGCAAGTCGCGCGTCCCATTCACGACGCTGCGGACCGCCTGGGGCGGGATGGGGCGCAGCGGCGCGCACGGACACGCAACGCCAACAGCGGTCTGGAACGGAGCAACGGACTGCGCAAACACGCCTCACCGTTTGCGACAGTCCACAGCGGCGTGGAAGACTGCTGGCTGGCGCGCTTCCCAACAAAGCAGCATCGAACAGTTGCGCCACGAACATGCGTTCGGTATACTGTGACCAACAGCACAGTGATCCAAAGGACCGCGTAATGGTGATCCGCGCCATCGAAGCCCAAACCCTGCTGGCGCACGTCAAACAGCCGGATACCTGGTTCGGCCTGCGCTACAACATGAACCTCTACCGGGGCTGCCAACATCAATGTATCTATTGTGACTCCCGCAGCGCGTGCTACCAGATCGAGAATTTCCGCGACGTGCTGGTGAAGACCAACGCCATCGATCTGCTGCGCCACGAACTCGCGCGCAAACGCCACAAGGGAACCATCGGCTTCGGCTCCATGAGCGACACTTACGGCCCAGTGGAACGCCGCTACAAGCTCACCGCGCAAGCCCTGAGCGTGATCGCGGAGTTCGGTTTTCCAATCCACATCATCACCAAAAGCGATCTCGTCACGCGCGACATTGAGGTCCTGCAAGCGATCCATGCACGGACAATGGCGCTGATCACGTTCACGATCACCACTGCGGACGACAATCTCGCGCGTATTGTGGAACCCGGCGCGCCTGTGCCCTCGCAACGTTTCGCTGCCCTGCGCCAGCTTGCCGGCGCGGGCATCCGCACGGGTGTGACACTGATGCCGCTGTTACCGTTCATTCAAGACAACGCCGCCAACGTCACGCAAATCGTGGAGAGCGCCGCCGCGCACGGGGCGGAGTTTATCCTGCCCTCGTTCGGGATGACGCTGCGCGACCGTCAGCGCGTGTTCTATTACTACAAACTCGATCAGCACTTCCCTGATTTGCGCGAGCAGTACGTGGAGCAGTTCGGTGAACGTTACTTCTGCCCGGTCAACGACGCCGACGCGCTCTATGACGTGTTTCACGCCGCGTGTGCGCGTCACGGGATCGCGAACGAAGTCCCTCAATGGACCCCGCCGCCCCAGGCGAAGCAGTTGGCGCTGTTTTGAACGTAAAGCTAAAAGCGAATGGGACACGGATGAACACAGATAAACACGGATAGAGCAAATGCTTGATTCTGCTGTTTGTTTGCGTTTCACGCGTTCTCGTGTTATCTCCAACAGTGATTGGATTCACGATCAGGAGATCGCATGGACGACACGACACACACCTCAGACACAGACCACACGCTGCGGCTCTACCAACAGATGGCCGAGGACACACAGGCACAGATCGCGGCGTTGGACGCAGACACGCTCGCGGATCGCTTTCACGCAGTGATGTCGGGCTGGTTAGCGCGGGCCGCACCCCACCGGGAGACAGTAGGCGCGTTGTTCGGCGCGACGATGAACCCCAACGCACGCGCGGGCCTGTACGATGAAGCTACCACGCAGACTCGCCAGCAGATGCACGCCGCGTTTCTGATGCTGGTGGGCGACGCCTCCGACGCACCGCGCGAGGCGCAGGTCGCGCCGCTAGCCACGTTGCTCTACAGCCTGCATTTCTTGCTGATCCTGTTCTGGCTTTATGACCGCAGCCCGGAACAGCGCGCGACTGCTGATCTACTGGACTTCGTGCGCGAGATGTTGGGAAATCTACGTTTGTTTCTCGTGATTCCGATGGTTAACCAAAGTCTCGACCGGCTGGCGACGATCACGGCGGCGGTGTTCGCGCCCTGACGCGATGGGGATAGACGTCAATTTTGCATACAAGTTTCCTACTGACGTTTATGCAGTAAATGTATTGGTTTGAAAGGGGAACTTGGATATTGCGTAGTTTTCTCCCCCTCTCCGGCTTGACGGGAGAGGGGGCCGGGGGGTGAGGTTGGGTTTTAGTCCAGCAACAGCACCAGGCGGATACGATCCATCGCCCAGTCGATATCAGCTTTGGTGATCACCAGCGGCGGGGCGAAGCGTATGATGTTGTGATGCGTTTCCTTCGCCAGAATGCCCTGCTGCTGCAACGCCTCGCAGAAGCGACGCGCACCACCAGCGGTATCGTGCAATTCCACGCCGATCATCAGTCCCCTACCGCGCACTTCCTTGATGTGCGGGCTGTTGACCTCCGCCAGATGATCCATGAAGTAATCGCCCATCGCAGCGGCGTTCGCGATCATGTTTTCCTCGACCAGCACCTTGAGCGCTTCGCGTGCTACGGCGGCCCCCAGCGGATTCCCGCCGAACGTGCTGCCGTGATCGCCGGGTTGGAACACGCCCAGTACCTCACGTTTGGAGAGCGCCGCCGACACCGGGTAGTAGCCGCCCGACAGTGCCTTACCAATCGTCACCATGTCGGGGCGAACATTCTCATGATCACACGCGAACAGCTTCCCTGTGCGACCCAGGCCGGTCTGGATTTCGTCGGCGATCATCAGCACATTGTGCGCGTCGCAGATCTCGCGCACGCGGCGGATGTAGCCCTCTGGCGGCACAATGACACCGCCTTCACCCTGGATCGGCTCAAACATAAACGCGACCGTATGGGGCGTGATCGCCGCTGCGAGTGCATCCGCGTCACCGTAAGGGATTAACTTGAATCCTGGCGTAAACGGACCGAACCCGTCGCGATACTGCGGCTCCGAACTGAAGCTGATCAGCGAGATTGTGCGCCCGGCGAAATTGCCCTGCACAGTAATGATCTCCGCCTGACCATCCGGCACACCCTTCACGGTGTAGCCCCACTTGCGCG
>CBEVZO010000366.1:0-4788 GCA_965554365.1 uncultured Anaerolineae bacterium | reverse complement strand
TGATGGGCACACCGCGTCACTATTCCCCGGCACAACGGCGCTGCACGAGCAATCGCGGTGGGTCGTCGCGAACCATGTGCCCAAACTGGGTACATGGCGCATCACGCTGACAGCTCCGGCGATCAATGCGGCAGCACACGTCGTGTTCCTGGTGGCGGGGGCGGGCAAATGCGAAACCCTGCGTGCCGTAATCCAGGGATCGCATCAGCCAGAAACCTTACCATCGCAGTTGATTCAGCCCACTGAGGGCACATTGGCCTGGATGGTTGATGCGGCTGCCGCTGCGTGCCTGTGAAAGTACACACAACGATAAGCGGCTATGTGGTTGCGGAACAACAACTTCGGCACTACACTACACATGCAACATGCAAGGCGGGTTTCGGCGAAATCCGTCCTCCTTTTGCTTTTGTCAGGTGAATTGATGTTTTTAGGAGAAAAAACGCCATGTCTAAGTTCAAACACGTTGTGACGGTACTCGTGTTGGCGGCGCTGGCAGTAGCACTGCTTCCCGCGTCGGCTGCCGGACCCGTCTACCCCGATCTGCCGGACCTGGATGGACAGGAGATTGTGATCGCAGTCGAGAATCTCTACACGCCATTCCAGTTCGAGAATCCGACCACCGGCGAAGTCATGGGCTACGAGTACGATCTCGTCGCAGAGATCTGCGCCCGCATCAACTGCACCCCCGTGTACGAGTTCATTAGCTGGGACGCGATGATCCCCTCCGTCGGTGAAGGCCAGTTCGATATGGGCATGACCGGCATTACGATCCGCGAAGAACGCAAAGAAACCGTCGATTTCAGCGATCAGTACATCAACTTGCAGCAATTCCTGCTTGTGCGCGCTGATGAAGATCGTTTCACGAACATCGACGAATTGGTCTTCGACGACAGCTTGCTGGTGGGAATGCAGCAAGGCACGTCCGGCTACTGGACCATGACCTACTACGTCGAAGACGAAGATCGCCAAGTGATCTACAACGAATTCGGCGCGCTGGTCCAGGCGTTGATCGTGGGCGACGTGGACGCGATTCCGGTCGATGCGGCTTCGGCACGCGGTTTCATCACCACCACCGATGGCGCAGTCATGACCGTTGGCGAATCGATCTCCAATGACGAGATGGGCTTCATCTTCCCGAAGGAAAGCGACCTCGTGGCGCCGATGAACGCCGCTATCGCCAGCCTCACACAGGATGGCTACCTCGACTATCTCATGACCAAGTGGTTCTTCAACTACGATCCGGGCGTGGGCGAACTGTATGCCGATCTGCCGGACCTCAACGGACAGGAGATCGTGATCGCAGTCGAAAACCTGTATCTGCCGTTCCAGTTCGAAGAAGCGACCACCGGCAAAGTCATGGGCTACGAGTACGATATGATCGAAGAGATCTGTGCCCGCATCAACTGCACGCCGGTGTACGAGTTCATTAGCTGGGACGCGATGATCCCCTCCGTCGGTGAAGGCCAGTTCGATATGGGCATGACCGGCATTACGATCCGCGAAGAACGCAAAGAAACCGTCGATTTCAGCGATCAGTACATCAACTTGCAGCAATTCCTGCTTGTGCGCGCTGATGAAGATCGTTTCACGAACATCGACGAATTGGTCTTCGACGACAGCTTGCTGGTGGGAATGCAGCAAGGCACGTCCGGCTACTGGACCATGACCTACTACGTCGAAGACGAAGATCGCCAAGTGATCTACAACGAATTCGGCGCGCTGGTCCAGGCGTTGATCGTGGGCGACGTGGACGCGATTCCGGTCGATGCGGCTTCGGCACGCGGTTTCATCACCACCACCGATGGCGCAGTCATGACCGTTGGCGAATCGATCTCCAATGACGAGATGGGCTTCATCTTCCCGAAGGAAAGCGACCTCGTGGCGCCGATGAACGCCGCTATCGCCAGCCTGAGCCAGGACGGCTATCTCGACTATCTCATGACCAAATGGTTCTTCAACTACCAGCCCGTCACGGAAGAATAAACCGCGAACGTGCGATCCACACTATAACAGCAGGCCACCGTCCCGCGCGGACGGTGGTTTGTTTTGGCATCCGACGGCACAGCAGGCACTTTACCGCCGCCCGGTAACGGGATACAATTAGCAGCATCATTGACTGTCAAAACGCAACCTTTTGAGGAGCCGGGTTAATGAAAATTACCGAACGCGAACAGAATGGCATTACAGTTTATCTGCTGGAAGGGCGCATTGACAGCGAAGGTTCGATCCAGCTACAAGATACACTTTACGCGGGGCTAGAAGCGGGCAAACACAAAATGGTGTTGGAGATGTCGCAGGTGCAGTACATCAACAGTTCCGCCCTGCGCACGCTGGCCGATGTGATCACCCAAACGCGTGAAAAAGATGGCGATCTGAAGCTGGTCGCGCTGCCGCCGCGCGTCAAGCGTGTGCTGCAAATCGTGGGGTTCGACAAATTCTCGTCGATCTATGACGAACTGGAAACCGCGCTCGCCGACTTCTGAGTCAGTTCACGACGCAGGCGCAGGCGGTCATTTGAACCACGACCGCCTCGCAGCATCATGCGTTCAAAGACTATTCAGCGCAGAAGACTAACGAGCCTTGAACCGTTGTCCGATCAACCTCTGCCACGTTTTGCACCACCCACTAATCACTCGTCTTTGACTGGTATGCTGCCGAACTGTTCTCTGTGCCGCCCATCCGTATCGACATTTCAACCTGAAAACAAGTAGTAGTCTTGAGTACAAAATATGCCAACATCACAGATCGCGCACGAGAAGCCCAGGCTTTTAGGCTTGGGTAGCTGACTACCGCTTCCTTTTCAATAGTCTTTAAAAAACCTTTAAGTACATTTAATGCAAGTGCGCAGGAATACGCTATGCTGGTCGTGGTTCAGTCCTGAAGGAAAAAAGACTCGATGAAAACGATTCTGCTGGTCGAAGACGACGAAACCCTACGCAAAACACTTGCCTATAACCTCGCCCAAGAAAACTACAAAGTGATCCAGACGGGCGACGGCGGAGAAGCCCTCACTCTGGCGCGCGAAAAAGAGCCGGACCTGATCGTGTTGGATGTGATGTTGCCCACACTGGATGGACTATCGGTGTGCCGGATCATCCGCAACGAATCCGATGTGCCGATTGTAATGCTCACCGCGCGCGGCAGTGAAGTGGATCGCATCGTAGGACTGGAAATCGGCGCTGACGATTACATCGTCAAACCGTTCAGTCTCGGCGAATTCCTTGCCCGCGTGCGCGCTGTGCTGCGGCGCGCGCCCTCTGCACGCACTGTCATCGACCGATTGGAATCGGGCGACCTGGTGATGGACTTAATCGCGCGACGTGCCACACGGACCGGTGAAGAACTGCGCATGACGCACAAGGAATTTGATCTACTTGCCACCTTGATGCGTAATCAGGGCGCGGTCCTCTCCCGCGATCTGCTGTTGGAACGCGTCTGGGGATACGATTATAGTGGGCAGACCAAAACCGTCGATGTGCATGTACGTTGGTTGCGCGAGAAGATCGAAAATGAACCCTCACAACCACAGCGGATTGTCACCGTCCGAGGGGTGGGCTATCGCTTTGAAGGTTAAACCACGCAGATGACTCTGGCATGGATTATCGCAGGGATTGCCGCGTTGACAGCGGGTATCCTGGCCGGGCTGTGGCTCAGGGTGCGTGTCGCGTGTTACGCCCTGCAACAACAACACAAATTTGGACGCGAGGAACTGAACACCCAGTTGGCGCACGCACGTCAATTACGCGCCGGAGTGTTAGAAGCTGTTGATGATGCAGTGTTGGTGCTTGATGCGCAGCAGAAAATCCTGTTTGCGAATCCCGCCGCCGAGTCGCTGATAGGGCAGAATTTGACCGGCGAGACACTCATCGGTGCGCTGCGCCATCCAGAGTTAGAAACCCTCATCGACGATGCCAAAAGACTGCAAGGGGACAGTGTAGAGCGCCGTGTAGAGATGGAACATCACATTCTGCGGGCACGGGCCATTGCAGTGCAGCACAACGAGTTCATGATTGAAGTCCTCACGCTGCGCGATGTCACCGAATTACAGCAGCTTGAACGTGCCCGGCGCGACATGGTATCCAATATCACCCACGAACTCAGCCATCCTATCACCAACATTGCGCTGTTGTCAGACACGCTGATCAACGTCGCAGAGAAAGAAAAACCCAAGCGCATCCGCAAAATGGCGAAGGATATTCGCGTTGAGGCCAACACGCTGACCCAGCTTGTCTCGGAAATGCGCGATCTCTCGCTGATCGAATCCGGGCAGATGCCCATCCGGTTGATGCCCGTCGATCTGCGCCCCATGATTGACTCCGCCATCAGCCAACTTATGCCCCTGGCGGAGAACAAAGAACAGGCCGTTGAAGTGATTATCGATGGCGATCACCGCGTGCTGGCCGATGACAACCAGTTGCAACGTGCAATCAAAAACATCCTGCACAACGCCATCAAGTTTTCACCAGCAAATGAAAAAATCCGCGTCACCGCGACGAAGAACGGCAGCGATATCATTATTGCTGTGCAAGATAGCGGTCCCGGCATCCCAGTAGAAGACTTGCCGCGCATCTTTGAGCGTTTTTACCAGGTGGATCGCGCACGGCGCGACGGCACGGGTCTGGGATTGGCGATTGTGCGGCATATCATACGCGCACACGGGGGCCGCACCTGGGCCGAGAGTACCGAGGGCGAAGGTGCAACTTTCTACATGGCAATTGCGCTCTCAGATGTAGACCTCAGCGAGACACGTTAACCGTTTGTTGCGCCCGCACAAAACACGCGATCACT
>CBEVZO010000365.1:0-4792 GCA_965554365.1 uncultured Anaerolineae bacterium | reverse complement strand
GTGCCCCTGCCGGTCGAGCAGGATATTCGAGGGTTTCACATCGCGGTGGATCACGCCCCGGCTGTGTGCATAGTCCAGCGCCGACCCCATCGCGTGCAAAATGCGGCCAATGTGCTGCACAGCCAACGGCTTCTGTGCTTTGCGCGCCCGTGCCAACGCTGTGCGCAGATCGCGCCCCTCAATGTACTGCATCGCCATGTAAAACACGCCCCGCACCTCGCCGTAGCGGTACAGGCGCACGATGTGCGGATGGTCCAGGCGCGCAATCGCCTGTGCTTCGCGCTCAAACCGCTGGATATACTCCGGGTCAGTGTCAAACGGTCCATCTACCACTTTGATCGCCACACGACGTTTAAGCCGCACATCCTCCGCCAGATAGATGCGCGCCATGCCGCCCTGACCGAGCAGCTTCTCAATCTGATATTCGTCCAGGCGTTTGCCGATTAAACTATGTGCAGGCATGAACTCACCGTTTGCGTTTGGGTTGGTGGCTCACACGAGCGATACGCTGCACCTCGTAAACAAACTGGTTCAGCCCATGCACATAAGCCGCAAGATAGTCATACGTCACACGCCGCGCCACGTCACGCTGACCTTCCGCGATCAACAGCGCCACATGCGGGCGGAAATCGCGCAGGGCAACGTGTAGCGTGCCATCCGCGTCAGTAATCACGCCCCAGGCCAATGTTTTCTGGTTGTTATCGTCTTTGGCAGTGCTAAACCGCCGCAACGTGCTGCTAGAAGCTACTGCGCCCACGTTCGAGAATACCTCACGCCCTTTGATCAGATCGTTCAGCATATCAACCTGGCGCGGAACCCGGTCCAGCACACGCTGCACCGCCGTCGGGAGGTGCGCCAACAGCTTGATCGTCCCGACCGCTGTGCTTTCGCCCTCCGCCGCCAAGTCTTTCAGCTTCGCCATCCACACGCCAAACCCGCCCAGCGTCGCCAAATAGACGCCCTGCGCCTCCCCGAACGCCTTACGCGTGCCCCGGCTACTCCCTGCCGCTTCCGACGCCTCCAGCGCCGCTAAGGCCCGTTGGTGCAGCGCCAGCAGATCGAGTTCGCCCAACGGCACTTCTAATGTCAACGGATGCAGACGCTCGCGAGGCGCGCGCATACTGGCATCCACCGGAATCAAAATCGCCGGGCTGTGCGCCTGTGTCGCCGTGACTGCTTCCAATGCCGCCGCATACGCCGCGCGCGTGGTCTTTTTTCGCCGCCGCGTCCCCCGTTCCAATTCTTCGCGCAGCGCCGGATCGATCTGGTATGTCACTGCATGGATCGCGCGATACAACAGCAGCATATCATTCACCGTCAGCCGCAACTCCTCATTACGCTGACGCAACAGGCGACGCACGACCTGCACGCCGCGCAAATCCACGTCATCGCTCTCCGCGCTGATTTCGGGCGTCACGCGCGGCGCAGCGGCGATACGCTGTTGCTCACGCGCAGTAAACTGAAACGTAGGCGCAATCACCGGCATCGCAGACGGTCCCTGCGGCAGCAGTGTGCGCAGATAATTGGCCCACGCCAACGCCTCATTCGTCAAAATCTCCGCCAGCGCCGCCCCCCACGCCCCATCGAAAAAGATATGCGACTGGTCAAACACCATACTGGTCCCAGTATCGAACAACGTCAGCGCATGATCGCCTACACCACGCTCCGCCTGCCGTAGTTCTGCCAGAGGGAGATCACGGGAGCGCAGGTCAGTGTTGAGCAGCACAGGCGTCTTGCGCAACAGGTCCAACTCCGCGCGCAGCGTGTCGGAAAGCCGGTCGCGCATATCCAACCAGGCGCGGCGCTGCATCGTCGCCAGCGGCAGCAGCGACACGGGTGGCAGATCAGTCGCGCCCTGCAAAAGCGCGGCCACCTGTGCGCGCACCGTCGCCAACTCCGCCGGACGGCGCGTCCCCGGCACACACACCGGGATGAAATAATAACATCCCCCATGAATCAACCCCACCTGCGCCTGAGCCAGCGACAGCCGCGTCCGTGTTTCGCCATGCTTGCCGGGATCGAGATACGCGAGGATCGTCATTTGTCGCTGGTACGCGGGCAGATCATGTTCCTCGGCAGCGCGAAGCTGCTTACGCCACGCCACGCGCGTGCGCCGCCCCAAGTCACGCTCAAGCTCAGCGAGATACGCATCAAACATGCGGCGACGGTACTGCGGGAACGTTTCATCAGACTGCGAAGCAGCCCCGCGCGCATACGGACGCTGCGCCTCCCAGGTGCGATAGGCCCGTGCGAAACGCACCGCACCACGCTGGTCATGCGTCAGTTCAGCCAGCAAATGTAAGCTCACGCGCTCGTACCACTCGTTATGTAGCAACGCATTATACTCGTGCAAACCGTGCATCACCGCCATCAACCACGCCGTGATGCGGTCCACTGGAGGCAGGGTGATCGTATGTTGGCGCAGCCGCGTATCAAACCCGTGTGTCTCACTGGCATGACGCGCCGTGTCTTCGCGCAGCGCGTAATCCACATAAAACTGCCATGTGCCCTCTGGAAACGCGTCGTCCGGCGTTTTGCCCGCCAGCCGCAGCATACTCTGATAGCCCCAGATCACCGCCGCAGGACCAGCGAACAGTGCCCCCGCCACCACCTTGTCGAGCGTTTCTTCGACGCCGCGAAACAGCGCGTTGATATCGCGCCGCACCTTTTCCGCCGCGAGTTTACGCTCCCCAAGTTTCGCCAGGCCGTTGAGGATGATTCCTGGCACGTTGCCCGCCGGAACTGCCCGCGACACCAACGCGACCACCGCTTCAATTTCCGGCAGCGAGAGGTGCGATACTTCGCGCAGCAGCGACGAATGCGCCACAGCCTTAAGGTTCAGCGCAGTATGCGCGGAGGCGTTGGTATATTCCTGCTGAGCATCTGGCGGCATAACTCTATCTCTCCGAACAGGTCGCATCACAAAAACGGCGTGCGCTGATCACACACAGCGCTCACAATTGTCTACGAAAAGCGGTTGGGGATCAACGTCCGGCACACAATCCCCTTAACTACGCCGGATTCCGCTGGTGCAAATCGGCGTTTCCCGGCACAATGGTAGACACATGTTACCGCTGTATACTTATGTTTATTGTATCTCACAGGGAGCCAAAGCCTGATGATTAAGGGATTTATTTTTGATCTGGACGGTGTAATCACCGACACCATCGAGTTTCACTTCTGGGCGTGGAAGCGCCTTGCGGACGAGGAAGGGCTGCCCTTCACACGCGAAGACTACGAGCAACTGCGCGGCGTGTCGCGGCGTGGTAGCCTGGACCTCGTACTAAAAGGCAAGCCCATCGACGAGGCCATCGCCCAGGCATGGATGGCGCGCAAAAACAGCTATTATCTGGAATTCCTGCAAGACCTAGGACCCAATGATTTGCTGCCCGGCGCGCGCGAGTTTTTGCAGGCGACCCGGCGCGCAGGCATGAAGATCGGGCTAGAATCGTCCAGTCGTAACGCAGGGTTGGTCATCACTGGCTTGCAACTACTCGATCTGTTTGACGCTATCGGTGAGGGCAACATGGTCGCCAATCCCAAACCCGCGCCCGACCTGTATGTGTGGGTTGCCGGACGGATGGGGCTACCCGCCGCACAATGCGTCGTGTTTGAAGACGCCGCAGTGGGGCACGCAGGCGCACGCGCCGCCGATATGTACTGTGTCGCGGTGAACTCGGCAGACTATGCGGGCGATGCACACCTCTGTTGTGACGGACTGGACGACATCACCGTCGAGCAAGTCCTCGCGCTGGACGACGATTAATTGATCCCAACCATCATCCAGCAATGCGTAGAGGTAACACAAACCCTAGCCAAAACAGAGCCAGCTAAGCCCCCCCAATCACATTTGCACTACAAACACACGTCCAGGGGTTTTTGCACACGCCCCTGGGCACCTGTATACGCCATTTACGACTATGCGAAATTCATTCCCGGCACAACACACCCCGCTGTACAATAGGTTACATTAGCATGTCGGAGGAACACTGCGCGCTACCGCCGCCGGATGCGCTTCATTGCCGTGCGCAGTGCCACACGCGCCAGATCACGCCAGCGCCGGACGTAATACGACCACAGCGGATGAACTTCGGGGTCTACGCCGTAGAGGTAACACATAAAATCGCGTGCAGGGAACACAGTGAACCAGATAAATCGCACGCGCTGCCACAGCGGAATATAGCGGAGTTGATTGAGAGTATTATCTCCACGCGGGTCTTGATCACGCAGCCGCAGCGCAATCGTCACATTTTCAGACTCGGAACGCTGCGCGCGTAATTGCGTCAACACGTCTGGCGGCACGGGCGTGTCAAACAACGCCTGCGTCAGCACAAGCGTCCGTTCCAGCGCATACGTCCACCCTAGTTCAACCGCATGCGCCACTGTCACGTCCCAATCCAGCGCGCTGCGTGTCACCAAAAAGTGAATATCAGCATAACTGACGGCGCGGAAATGCCCTTCACCATGATGCAGGATCATGTGCCCACAGAGATACAGCAAATGCGCTTCGGGGGTCAGGGTTTGTACACCCTCCGGCGTCGTTTGCGTGTGATCCCAGAACCAGGAAAATCTGTCGGTACGCAGCAGGCGACCGGGCAACCGAAAATGCATATCAATCGGGATCGCGCGCGCTCGAAACAAGATCATGTCATACGCATAATAAGCGTAAGTCATCAGCGGATCATCAAGCCGGGGGAACTTGATCAACTTACGCTGCACAACGCCGCCTATCGCCTGCACCGCCTTCAGCGCGTCAAGCCGCCGTTCAAAGGGAACCAACATATCCAGATCG
>CBEVZO010000364.1:0-4800 GCA_965554365.1 uncultured Anaerolineae bacterium | reverse complement strand
GGCCGTTTACGCCGCACGGTGATCCGGCAGGCGGGCGCGTGTTGGGTATCATGTTTGAGGACGAGTCGGTGTTTCACAGCCTGGACCTGAACTTCTTTACTGCTGAAGAATATCTCACCGCTGGCGCTTTGAACCGGTTTGGAATCACACGGGAACTGTATCGCCAGCAGGGCGCGTGGACAAAGAACGATAGCGCGGGCGATGGTCTGATCGCGGAAACCGAGAGTCCAGCAGAGCAGCAAATTACCACAGCGCAGCACTTCACCAAGAAATTCGCCAAGCGCGTACTGCGGGGCGGTGACGATATCGACGCGGTGCGGACATGGGCAGCACGATTGAGAGCCGCGTTGCAAGATGCTAGAGGGCATAAATTGCGCCCTGGTGTTGGTGTTTTGGCACACAGCTATCTTTGTGTGGCAGACGCGGTGATTAGCACAAGCAACGGCAGAGCATGATATGATACACGGGTGAACAAAGCATAACGACTGGAAAGCGCATAAAAATGGAACCCACACTCTATCCCGATCTCAACGCCGTGTTGCAAGAACTCGTTGCCAGCAACCGGGCGATTCTGGATGACAACTTTGCCGGCATGTACCTGCAAGGCTCGTTTGCGGTGGGCGACTTTGACGAACATAGCGACGTAGATTGGATCATCGTCACCGCCGACGAGATGACTGAGGCCCAGGTCGTTGCGGTACGCGAGAATCACCCGCGTATTCATGCGTTGGACTGTTATTGGGCGAAACATCTCGAAGGCTCATACTTTCCGTTGGCCGTGTGGCGCGACCATACGCAGGCGGGCGGCGAGGTGTGGTATTTCGATCACGGCAGCACCGATCTGATCCGCTCGGATCACTGCAACACGACGCTGGTGCGCTGGGTCGTGCGCGCGATGGGCGTGCCGTTGGCAGGACCGGCTCCCGCGACGCTAATCGATCCGATCCCGGTGGAGGTGCTGCGGCGTGAGGTGCTGGGCGTGATCACGGGATGGGGCGGGGAGATATTGGCCGACTCCGAACATTACCGGAATCATTTCTATCAGGGCTTCATTGTGCTGAACTTCTGCCGGATGCTGCACGACCTGCGGCGGGGCTATCCTGGCTCCAAGCGGGCGGGCGCGGAGTGGGTTAAATCTGATCTCGATGCGGCGTGGCACGGGCTGATCGACCGCGCGTGGGATGCGCGTCCAGACCCGGCAGCGTCGGTGCGACGGCGTCCTGATCCCGACGATTTCGCGGCGACATTGGCGTTTGTGCGGCACATCATCGACTTGAGTACGCAGTTTGCGGCGGAACACGATCTGCGGTGACGCGGGCGGAAATATTACAAAAAGGATTAACCTTCACGAGGTTTTTCACGGGAGTCGCTGGCGTAGCGCTCCCGTTTTGATTATACTGCGGGGGAGTAAACTGTTTTCTAACCATTGCCGGTCGGGGAAATTACGTGCAACCGCAGTCTCAATCTTCTCGCCTACGTCGCCGCCTCACGCGCTTATTTGAGCGCCAAGGGGTACGGCGCGGATCGCTGCTGCTGATTCTGGCCGCCGCGTTGGTGCTGGTGTGGCGCTTCCTGATCCAACCGGGCTATGATGCGGATTGGACCGGGTTCGGCGGCAAAACGCTGTGGGACTGGCTCAATCTGTTGGCGCTGCCGCTGGCGCTGATCTTGAGCGCGCTGTTTTTGAACTGGGCGCTGCAAGATAGCGCGGACCGGCGGCTGGTGGAGCAGTTCGAGCATGAGGACGTGCGTGTACAGGTCCAGGCACGGCGAGCGCGGCAGATCAGCACGGAACGGATGCGTGAGTTGGCGCTGCAAGCGTATCTCGACCGCATGACGGCACTGCTTGGCGCTCCCGGCGCGGTGCATGAGGAAACGGACGAAACATCGCAGGTGGCGCGCACACGGACGTTGACCGTTTTGCGCATGTTGGGCGACGATGGTGCGCGTAAGGCGATGGTGCTGCAATTCCTCTACGATTCGCAGTTGCTTCAGGCGCAACCCGGTGACGTGATCCAACCGGGCAATCAGGCGTTGATCAGCTTGCAGGGTGCGGACCTGCGCGGGATCAACCTGCGTGGGACCAAGCTGCCGCTGGCGAACTTGAGTCAGACGAACTTGTATGCGGCGCATCTGTCGCGCGTGAATTGGGCGGGCGCGGACCTCACCGGCACAGACCTGATCGACGCGGATTTGCAGGAAGCGGATTTGCGCAGTGCGATGATGGTCGGCGTGAATCTCAGCGGGGCGGATTTGCGGCGTGCGAACCTGACCGGCGCGAATCTCAGCAACGCGCAGTTGACCGGCGCACGCATGGAACGTGCGATCTTGACCGGGGCCACGCTCACGGCGGCGCTGCTGGAAAGCTCGACGCTCGACGCCGCGCACCTGGAACGCGCGATTTTCACCGGGGCGAACCTGACGGGCGCGCAGTTGACGAATGCCGATCTGACCGGGGCCGATTTGCGGGATGCGGGCTTGGTGGAGGCGGATTTCACCGACGCGGACCTGACCGGGGCGCGGCTGGATGGGGCGGATTTGCGTGACACGTTGTTTGTGCGCGCGAACCTGCGTGAGGCGTCGTTGCGGGGCGTGTTTGTGCTGTCTACGGTGAGCCTCAGCAACGCGATTCTGACCAACGCCGATCTGACTAATGCGTACCTGATCCGTGCGCGGTTGGACCATGCGTATATGCGCGGGGCGCGGCTAGATAACGCTGATTTGAGCTTTGCGAACATGCAGGGGGCTGATCTGCGCAGCGCGACCTTGACCGGGGCGACGCTTTACGGGACGGACCTGACGGGCGCGAAGATCACGCGTGAGCAGTTCCGTGATGTGAAGACGGTCCTCGGCGCGACGTTGCCGAACGGGCGCGTGGTGGAGTGAGAGCTTTACCCCTCCCCCCGACCCCCTCCCCGCAGGCGGAGAGGGGGAGCAAACCAGTGGATCCCCCACCAATGGATTTGGAGTGCAACACGTAGGGGCGCTGTTCTACTGCGTCCAATTCGGTTCACTTCTGCTTCGGGCGCGGCAGAGCAGCGCCCCTACGCCTCAACATTCCATCTGGAGCGACACACAATGGACCCACGTTACACCATCCGTCCGGGCGCGGCACGTGATCTTGACGCGCTGCCGTTGATCGAACTCGCGGCGGCGCAGTTGTTCAGTGATCACGGTTGGGAAGGCGAACCGATACTCGATGACGCGATCAGTGTCGAGGGCCATCGCATGTACTTGAACGCGGGGCGGTTGTGGGTGGTGGTGGACGCGGACGATCAGCCGGTCGGGTTTGCGGCGTTGTCGGAGGTGGACGGGCACGCGCATCTGGACGAGATCGACGTCCACCCGGATCATGGGCGGTGCGGGATCGGGCGGGCGCTGGTCGCGCATGTCTGCGCATGGGCGCAGGAGGCGGGATATCCGGCGATCTCGCTGACCACTGAGCGCGATATCCCCTGGAACGCACCGTTTTATGCCACGTTGGACTTTGCGATTCTCGCGCCGGACGATCTCACGGACGGCCTGCGCACGATCCTCGCGGGGGAAGCGGAGTGGGCGCGCGATCCGGCGACGCGGGTGGCGATGGTGCGCCCATTGGCGGATGAAGGGTAATGCGACGCGGAAGAAATGCGCAGATGGTCGATTTTTCGTAGGGGCGCTGCTCTGCCGCGCCCAGGGTTGGCTTCGGTCGAAGTTGGGCGCAGTCGAACAGCGCCCCTACGCGCGTATTACTTGAAGCTAACCCGCCGAATAATACGCGATCAATGCCTCGGCGAGTTCCGGCAGGCACGGCGTCACATCGTACCACTGCGCGCCGGAGCCGACATTCCACAGATGGAACCCCTGCACATAGGGGTCTTCTTCCACTTGATACGTGTATTGCAGTACATCGCGGATGATCATGTCGCATGCAGGCATGATCGTGCCGCCGCCGATGCCCATTTCAGTGATGTACATGGGTAGTTCTGCCGCCTGGGGGACCGTCGCGAGTAGGCGTTCGTAGAGGATGCGGTGGCGCATGGCGATCCACACATCCGACTCGGACACGAGTCTGCTATCTTCCAGACTGTAGGCGTGGATCGCGACGCCGTGTGTGCGGCCCGGTGCGCAGGGATTGTTCACGGCGAATTCGTAGGCGGGCAACAGTTGGTTGAAATCCGCCATGTTCGGGTTACCGCCGGGGAACGAGAATAGCAGCAGGCAGCGCCCGTCCGCCGCCGCGAGTTTCATCATCTCGATGGAGAACTGCGCGATCCAGTCCAGCGGGGCGGGACACTCGTTCATGTACTCGTAGTAATCGGCCTCCACGCGCGCCCAATACGGTTGGTAGCCTGCGTACCAGCGCTCGGCGGTTATCACCGGATCGGGCAGATCGCGGATATTGGTGGGGCAGTCGGCCATGCCGTCCGCCGTCAGCAGCGAACGGTAGACGGTCGTTGTTTGTGGTGAGACTTGCTTAATTTCCGTCAGGATATGCTCCGCACCGTTCAGCCCCTTGACCGTCCCGACCGGAAAACCGGCTTGCTCCATCTGGATCACGAAGGTCAACACTTCGTCGCGGCTGCGCTCGTTGAGGACGTGCAGCCCGGCCAGCGTCGTATTCGGCGTGTGACCGAGCAGAATCTCGCACTCGCGCACCGCGCCGAGGATCGCTGTCTCTGCGCCGTCCAGCGTGACCGGCAGCCAGCCCGCCGCCGTCTGACCCCACACGTTGCCCGCGCCGTCTGTGCTGATCTGGCTGACGACCAGGCGTTCACGCTCAAACACTGTGCTGATGGGCGTCGCGTTGGCGTCGGGACC
>CBEVZO010000363.1:0-4841 GCA_965554365.1 uncultured Anaerolineae bacterium | reverse complement strand
GCTGTGGAAGGGAATGTGCAGCACGGCGGTTCCGTCCGGCTGATCGGCGAGCCAGTCGTACACCGGTTGATCCGCATACACCACCGTGTCGAATACGCGCACCTCGTCGTGCATGCGCCGGTAGAACGCGCGGGAGAGCATCCGCGAGTTGTCGCCATTGTAGGGCACAAACTCCATTGCCAGAATCACCGCGACCAGCAGCACCCCACCCCACGCGATCACCGGGCGGCGACTCCGCAGCAGCCACAACAGCGTGAACGCGCTCAAGATCGCGGTCCCGGTGATGGGCATGACGATGAAACGCGCCGGAACACGCATCCCCGAAAACACGGGAAGTTGCATCAACAGCGCGAACGGTGTCGCGATGATCGTGCGCCCGTTGATGGTCAGCGCGGGACCGAGCGTCAGCACGTAGCCCACGCCGATCACCAGCGCGTAGAGTGTCACGATCTGCCGTCCGTTGAACACGCGCCCCCAGTGCGACGTTCCGGCGTGGCGTCGCCGCCAGAACGCGATCCCCGCCAGGATTAGCGGGGTGAAGCCGAGGAACAGGGTCGCCTCGCCCGCTGACGGCACGATGTTGAAGTAGATTTGCGAATAACCCGCCAGCCAGTGCTGCGGCTCGGCAGCGTACTGCTGGATCAGGTCGTAGGCCCAACCCTCGGTGAAACGCTCGTTCGCCATGCGGAACCCGACCAGCGGCAGCAGGAGCAGCGTCCCAAGTCCCGCGCTGAGCGCAAACCAGCGCCAGAACGCGGGCGCGGTCGGCGCATCGGTGCGCAGCAGCAGCGCGAGCAATAAGATCACGCCGATCACCGCGAAGATCGCCGCGAGGTAGCCGCTGGTCAGCGCGCAGAACCAGAAGCTCAGCGCGAAAATGAGCGCCCACTGTCTGCCGGGCGCATCGATCAGGCGGTGGAACGCGTACAGCGTAAACAGGAAAAACTGCGTCGAGATCATTTCCGGCTGGAACAGGTGCAGAAACCGAAACGGCGCAAACGCGATCATCAGCCCCGCGACGAGCGCCGCGATCCGTATCTTGAAATTCACCTCACCCCCAACGCGAACTTGTTCGCGCGCCCTCCCCATGCGATGGAGAGGGGGAGACGGCGTGCGGTCAAGTCCCCTCTCCGCCCTGCGGGGAGGGGATTTAGGGGAGGGGCTAACTGGCATATCGTCCAGCAGATACGCCACCAACAGATACGCCGTCCACGCCGTCAGCGGGAACGTCGCCAGCAGGTACAGGTTATAAGTCAGGATGAGATTTTGCCCGGTGAGCAAGTACAGCGGCAGCACGAAGATCGCGAGTCCGTAGGGCGCAATCGTGTAACCGAACGAGGCGCGCTCGCCGTAGAAGATCGTGCTGTAGCCGGGATCGGTGGGGCGATGCAGCAGGTTGTCGAGCGCCTGATAGACGTTGTAGGCGTTGAGGACCGTGTCGCCCTGATCACCGATCAACGCATCATCCAGGTGCGCGAAATCGTAGCCGATCCACCACAGCGCGGGGATCGTGATCAGCGTCGCCAGCGCCAGCACGAGCAGCGATCCCCAGTGGGCGGCGATCCAGCGAGTGAGTGGTTGAACGGCCATGCGCGGGTTCCCCTTTGTAACGTGTCGGATGCACGCGCGATTGTAAACGTTCGCGGCGGAATCGTCACGTTGAGGAGGTATGGAAATTGGCCCGGCGTGTTGCCGCCAGATAAACGCAGCCGTTACTGGTGTGCCATCAACCGCCGGGAACTTCGTATAGCTCAACCAGCACGCCGCCCGCGCTTTTCGGATGCACAAAAGCGTAGCGCGTGCCGTCATCACGCGTGCGCGGCACTGCGTTGATCAGTTCCACACCATGATCGACGAGGCGTTGCATCACGGCCTCGATGTCATCCACCTCAATGCAGATGTGGTGCATCCCCGCGCCGCGTTTGGCGAGATATTTGCCGATGCCGCTGTCGGGGTCAGTCGGCTGTAAGAGTTCGATCTCGCTTTCGCCGACCGGCAAGAAGCCAATCATGACATTTTCGCCGGGATTATCTTCCGTTTTTGCGAGTGGCAGACCCAGCGCATCACGCCAGAAGGTTAGCGCGGCGTCCAGGTCTTCGACGACCACTGCGACATGATTGATACGTTTGATCATATGCGATCTCCGTGTGATGAATGCGTGCGGTAGTTTACCTCACCCCCAACGTGACCGCAGGTCACGCGCCCCCTCTCCCGTCAAGCCGGAGAGGAGGAAAAACCCATGAACGCGCGTCAATTCCCCCTCTCCA
The DNA here is from genome assembly GCA_965554365.1 of uncultured Anaerolineae bacterium. Taxonomy (GTDB): domain Bacteria; phylum Chloroflexota; class Anaerolineae; order Aggregatilineales; family Aggregatilineaceae; genus CAYRNY01. The sequence goes on along the minus strand of CBEVZO010000363.1, from coordinate 2,574 downwards.
TCTCGGATGGGGAGGGGGTTAGGGGGTGGGGCCGTTCTATGTTGACCCGCATGTGGAGCGGGCTATAAGCGGGGATGAGGTGGGTTACGAATCGCCCCACACCACAATCAGATCGCGCCACGCGGCCCACACGTCGGTGCGGTCGTCGATGTCCGGCACCTCACCGAACAACGTACCACCCTCGCGCACAAAGCAGCCCATGTCCGCTGTGAGAACGGCGGTCATATCCTCTTTGGCCGCGAAAGCCGTCGCCATCTCTAGCCACCTGGCGTCGAGGTCCTGGCTGCGCTGCGGCGCGAGGCACGCCCCGAACCACGTTTCCATGATCCACACCTCTTTGCCGAAGTCGCGCGGATGCCCGTTGTCGGCGAAGAACTCCTCCAGCCCCTTGAACGCCCCGGTCTGGAAGACGCGCAAGCCGATGAAGTCGATGTCTTCCGTCTCCAGCGCACGCAGGTAAATGTCGATGTCCATATCTTCCCACACCGAAACGGTGAGGCCGATCTGCGTATCCGGGCTTTCTTCGCGTACCGCATTGGCGAGACGCGTCATTTGCGCAACCCACGCGTCGAGGTCATTATCGCCTTCTGGCTCATCGATCTGGCTGTAGTCGTCATACAGCGCCGGTTCGGTGAACAGTTCATAGTATTCCGGCGTGTAGGTGCTGGCATAGTAGCGCACGCGCGCCTCTTGAATCTCGACAAACTCCACCCAGGGGATTTTTTCCTCGTCGTCGTAGGAACGCACCATCAGGTACGGCGTATAGTGGTAATCCGCGATAATCAACGCCATGCCCGCATCACGCGCTTGCTCAATGCGCGCCATGTACGCTTGCTCATCGACCTGCTGCGCGGCGACACGCGCCTCCGCGTTGGCACGCCCTGCCTCGTCATCAGCATCATTGAACAGCATAGGCACTTCGACTTCGAGCAATGCATCACCGCTGGCCGTGAGGCGGATTACCTCCGCGCCTGCAGAAAGCGCCGCTTCGAGTTCCGCAAGTTTCTGCTGGAGGTCGCTCTCATCATCCTCATCAGAGACAAAGAACGTGTAGCCCAGCGAGATATTCATGCTCGAACCAAGCGTGAGCGTATCCGTCACCGCTTCGGCCTGCCACTCGTCAATGTGATCGTTGATCCAGGCTTCGCGCTGCTGCTGCTGCGTGAAATGCAGGATCAGCGCCAGCGCGATCAACACCATGATGCCGCCGACCCAGATCGTGATGCCGCGCGTCGTGGAAGGCATCAACCGTTTCCAATACACGAGGCTGATTGTGTTGCTGAGCAGCGCGACCAGCAACACCAACGCCACCAGGCTCGACGCGAGGCCGACGATCATACCGATTGCGCCCAACGGAGTCAGCCGTCCGGCGATCTGAATGAACTGCTCCCAGGTATAGCCAAGGCCGACCACCATCAGCAACATGGTGATTGAGACCACCACCGGCACGCGGTTCCCGCGCCATACGCCGACCGTGCCCACCGTCAGCACCAGCCCGCCGACCATCAGCAAGGCCGGTCCCCACATGTAAAAGCCATATTGCAGCGCCGCCAGCACGGTGACCGCTGCAATCAGGATCAGCAAAATCCCGCCACAGCCCTGCACCAACCCGGCGATCCGGCTAACCATCGGGGGCGGGGGGCGGAATTCTTTCGGTCCTTTGCCGTCAGGGTCTTCCTTAATCGCGCGCAGCTTGGGAATTTCCTTGAGCGCCTTGAGTACGGGGTCATCCAGGGCTATGCGTGCGCGGGCGTCGGCGGGCGTCATGGGGCGGTCGCGCTCCTGGTTACCCTGGTCGCCTGCAACGTCGTCGTCGCGGCGGATATCGTCATCCGTCATGTATCTTAGCTCCTCGTTCCATAGTTTATTTGCAAAGGGGCGCGTGAAATACAAACCCCACCTCGCCCCCCGACCCTCTCCCGCCAAACCGGAGAGGTGGAGAAATCCATGTGCGCACGCTTGACTCCCCCTCTCCATCTTGGATGGGGAGGGGGCTGGGGGGTGGGGCCGTTCTTCACAGAAATTGGACGCTGTACCCGCTACCGCACACCCAACTGATTGCGCGCGATAACGAGGCGTTGAATCTCGCTCGTGCCCTCATAAATCTCCGTGATTTTCGCGTCACGGAAATAGCGTTCAACGGGCAGTTCCTTACTATACCCCATTCCGCCGTGAATCTGCACGGATTGGTGTGCGATGAACATCGCGGCTTCGCTGGCGAACAGCTTGGCGGTGCTGGCTTCGAGCGTGTAACGCGCACCGGACTGTTTGCAGCGCTCCTTAGCAATAGCGGCGTTGAGCGTCAACAGTCGCGACGCTTCCAGGCGCATTTTCATATCCGCGATCTTCTGCTGGATCATCTGGAAATGGCCGATTGGCTGCCCGAACGCCTCACGCTCGCGCGCATAATATACGGCGGCTTCGTAGGCGGCTTCCGCGATGCCGACCGACTGTGCCGCGATCCCGACGCGGCCCGCATCGAGCAGCGTCATGGCGATCTTGAAACCTTGTCCCGGCTCACCCAGCAGGTTTTCGACCGGACACTCGTAATTGTCGAACAGCAATTCGCTGGTG
>CBEVZO010000362.1:0-4842 GCA_965554365.1 uncultured Anaerolineae bacterium | reverse complement strand
GTCTTGTCGGCTATCCGCCGCGAGAGCGTGCGGGACGAACAGCCGCGCATCATCGCGGTTGATGAAGTGTATCGCTTGATGCGTCACCCGTCGTTGTTGGACTTCCTGATCGAAGCCGCCAAGACTTTCCGTACCAAGCGCAAAAAGCTCATTGTGTTCGATCAACAGATGTCCGTCCTGATTGAAGGCAAAGCGCGGCTGGTGTTCGAGAACTGCCCGATCCGCGTCATCTTCTCGCAGCGCCAGGGCATGAATGTCTTTCGCGAAGACGCCGCGTTCCAGCATCTCAACCAGCACCACCTGGACATCATTGCCAACCTACCGCGCTTCCATTTTGTCCTGGATATTGCTGAGGAAGGACTCTGGTATTTGTACTCGTCGCCGAGTCAGGGAGAGTTGGCAAGGTTCAGTACGACATGACCTGCGCAAGCTGCGCATTAAGATAACCCTTAATCTGATTCTGTCCCCCTATCGTGAGTGACTATGACCGAGGAGCTATGGCTAAACAATCCAGCACCAGCCCGTTCAAGATTATGGAAGAGGAAGCGTATCACGCTTGCCTGGAATGGCCGGTCTGGTTGGTGCTGCGCGAAAAAGAACTGGCCGGTTACCTGGCCGCAGATCAACCGCAAACGGACGCGCGAGCAACTCAGACGTCTCGTGCGGATAGTGAACGACGAGAGGAACACTAACGGAGATGGCTAAGCTACTCATTGTTGAAAGCGTCGCCAAGACAAGCAAAATCAGCAGTTTTCTCGGATCGGGTTGGCGCGTAGAAGCCACACGCGGCCATGTGCGCGACCTACCCAAAGATACACTGGGAGTTGAAGTCAGCGTTGATTTCCGCCCTGACTATCACGTCCTGCCGCGCCAGGCCAACACCGTCCGGCGTTTGCTCAAAGCCATCCGTGAAGCGGAAGCAGTCTATGTTGCCACCGACCCGGATCGCGAGGGGGAAGCCATTGCATGGCATATGTTGCAACTGGCTGACCTGCCGCCCGACAAACCGGTATATCGCGTGACCTTCACCGCTATCACCGCAGCGGCGGTCCAAGCAGCGATTGAATCGCCGCGTTCACTGGACATCAATCTCATCGAAGCGCAGCAAACGCGCCGCATCGTGGATCGATTGGTGGGCTATCTGGTGTCGCCGGTGGCCTGTCAAGCACTGGATGGTCGATATTCCGCTGGGCGTGTGCAGAGTGCCTGCCTGCGGCTGGTCGTAGAACGTGAGCGCGCCATCGCCGCCTTCACGTCCGAAACTTATTGGACGCTGGATGCGCATCTCAAAGCCGACGCGGGTGAGTTCATCGCACGGTTGCGCACTATCAAGGATCAAACAGTTGAACGCCTCAGTCATGAACAGGTCCAGTCCCTCACCGCCGGACTGACCAACGCCGTGTTCTGGGTGGGCAGTGTCCGGCACGGCGAACAACGCCGTAATCCGGCTCCGCCCTTCACCACCAGTACGTTGCAGCAGGCGGCGAGTCAGGCGTTGGAGTTGTCGCCGGAACGCACGATGCAGATCGCACAGCGGCTGTATGAGGCGGGGCAAATCACCTATCACCGCACCGATGGCGTGGACGTCGCGCCTGAAGCGCAGCGTGCGGCTTTGCAGTATATCGCGCGCACCTTCGGCGGCGACTATGTGCCGAACAAACCGCACAGTTATCAGGCCAAAACCAAACACGCCCAGGAAGCGCATGAGGCTATTCGTCCGGCTGATGTGGCGCGCGTACCGGATCAAGTTGACGGGGATGGTGCAGCGCTCTATGCCCTGATCTGGCAACGCTTTGTCGCTTCACAGATGGCTCCCGCACGTTATGCAGCACAGGTAGTCGAAATCCTGGCGGGCAAAACACTGGAACAACCCTATCCGCTCTCGTTCCAGGCCAAAGGGCGCAGCTTGACCTTTGACGGTTTCCTCAAGGTCTACCAGGCACCGCCCGATCCGGACGCCGAAGTGGAAACGGAATCTGACCTACCTTTCCTGTCAGAGAGTACCGCCTTGAACCGGATCGATTGGCAGCCTGTTGAACGCCAGACCAAAGCCCCGAAACGCTTCACCGAAGCTTCACTGGTGCGCGAGTTGGAACGGTTGGGCGTCGGTCGTCCCTCCACTTACGCCAGCATGGTCCAGACCGTCAAGGGACGCGAGTACGTCAAGCTCCAGAAGAAGCGCCTGAGGCCAACCGAAACCGGCACGACACTGTGCGACTTCCTGGCGGCGCACTTTCCGGACCTGTTCGCCCCACCCTACACCGCACGCCTGGAAGAGGCCCTGGACGCAGTGGCGCGTGGGGAAGTCACGCGCTTGGATGTGCTCCGCTCCTTCTGGGCTGACTTCGCCGCGCAGTTGGGCACTGCCGGTCAGGCAGCGCAGCAGTCCCAGGTGCAGCGCCCATCACCTCAACTCACAGGTGAAACCTGCCCGGCTTGCGGCGGTGACCTGGTAGCACGTAGCGGCAAGCACGGCACGTTCACCGGCTGCATGAACTATCCCGACTGCGGTTATACACGCGGTCTGGAACACAAACCGATCACGCTGCACGGCGCGACGAGCTAAAGGGAGATAACCGATGACCTACGAACCGGATTATGTCCCGGCAGAGCCTCCGCCGGGCGACTTGCGCTTTATGGATGAGCCTCCGCCGGAAGCCTACGACTATGAGCCGGAACCGTTTGTGGTCGCGCCTGACCAACCGACGCTGCCCGGTCTGGAACCACCACCAACTGAACCGCCAGACAACTGGTCCTGGCTGGATGCGCGCTTTGTCGGGCTGGAACAGGTTGATGGGGCTGGCAACGTCACCGGGTACGAGGTCGGCTGTGTGGATATCTACGCTGACACCGTGTCAGGCGACGTGGGCGGTACGTTTTTGCGTGTACAGGCATTTGAACCTGACGAACTTGATCAGGCCGAGGACCTGTTTAACCGCTTGAACACCTACGCTTCCGATCAGGGCATCGGTGCGCACGCTGTACCCGATCTGGCCGAACGCGCCGCTGCGAAAATCGCGGGACGCGAAGGCCTGGATGCTCCGGAATGGCTCACGTTGACGCCCGATGAATACACGCTGTTTGAGCGCGAATTTGGATTGGTCCAGGACGCTGAACCGGACATCCCCTCCGACTATGCCCACGACGATCTCCTGCGTTGCGCTTACGAGTTGGGCGGGGTTCTGGTCGAGATCGAGGAACCGGAACACCATCCGGCGGCGCAAGCGTTGGAGGAGGCCGGGCTGTCGGCGGATGGTTTTGATCCGGATCGTGATCCGCCACCGTTCTTTGACGCTGACACCCACACCGCCTACTGGATTGGCGTCTACCAGCCCGATCCCGATGACCGGGAAGTGTGTGTCGCCAGCATCCTGTCGCTGACGCGCGATCCCGACTCCGGCGCGTATGACGCCCAACTAGCACCGTGCGTAGCCGGGGATTGGGACAAAGCGTATGCTGCCAGCGAGCATCTGATCCAGATCGCCGACCGCAGCGAGGATATCGAGCGCGTTTTTGAATCCGCCGAAGGCATGGCGATTGCGGGCAACCAGCGTGAAGACTGGCAGCACGCGCGCGGCGTCGAACTCGAACCGGATTCAGCCCGTGACATTGGTGAGTATGCCGCCCAACAGTGGGAGTTGGACCTATGAGCGACTTGAACACATCTTTCACCTTCCGGCTCACGCACGGAGACAAGGCCGCACTGGGCGAACTCGCATCACGTGTAGGAAAGGATCGCGGAGCCGTGTTGCGGCAGATCATCCGATTGTCGCGCGCGGGTAGTGCAAAACGAGGTGTATTCACCGTGCAAGGTCGGGTTTATCCCGTCCGCCTACAATCTGGGGAGCAAACTGAATGAGCGACGACATCATCCGCAAGCGGTTTCCGAACGGCGACGTGGCACTCCAACAAGAGGACCGGCTGGTGTACCGCACGGACGAAGGGGACTACACTGTTGAACTCGATATGCCTGACCATCCGGGCAGCACCGTGCCGTATGGGGTCACATTAATCCGTACCAGCGATGATGACCGTGGGTTGGCGCGCGAACAACGACTGCCTTTAGCCGAATACGGATCGTTTTCGCCAGCGGCGCACCATGCGCATCAACTGGAGCAAACGCTGCTCGAACAAGGAGGCGCTGGGCTGGAAGCGGAAATGATGCTGGTCGCCGCAATGCCCTATGAATCTTTCGTGCCGCTGCACCCTGTTACCGTAATATCGCTTGATGCAGCAGGTGACGCCCCTGCGTTACCCGACGAAACTGGGACCAAAAGGCCTCAGGCACAAACCTTACCTCCCACCACACCCCTGTTTGCCGAAGAAGGCATGGAAGATCATCCAGGATGGCCGGATCGCAACGCATGGAGCCAACCACCTGCACCCAAACAGGCAGCACCGACCCTGCCAGTTACGTTTGACGACGACATGACGCCCTTTGATCCCCAGGGACGTTACATGCCGCACCACCGCGACGAGGCGGATACAGTTCACTTCTTTTCGGTGGTGGATCGCCCGTCGGACAGTCCATTGCCGGAGAATGCTTCGCACGAACTGCGGTATTTCCGTGCGCAAAAGGGCGAAGACAATAGTGTGACCCACGACTCGTTGCCGGTCATGCCGGTGGCTGATCCCGCCACATCCCCCTGGCCGCTGCCTGCGCTGGGTATGTATCTGGAGGATGGTGATCTGGATATGGCGCAGACTCTTGCACGGGATACGGCGGGGGATCACGGGCTGCCGTTCCCGGATACGCTGCCTGCGTTGGATGTGGCTGAGCCTGAGCCAGCGCCGGAGACCGGTTGGTATCATTTTGATACCGCGCTAGTGTCGGCCACGCCG
>CBEVZO010000361.1:0-4859 GCA_965554365.1 uncultured Anaerolineae bacterium | reverse complement strand
GCCGCGCCCAGGGCGGACTGCGATCAACAATGGGCGCAGTAGAACAGCGCCCCTATAAAAAAGCGCCTCCGGCGCAGCTCTCACATCGGAGCGCTTTCCCGCAACTTCCGTCTATACCGCCAGAGTCCAGCATCCAGAGACCAGAAAACAGAGCTATGCGGCTCTACGAGCCGCGAGAGCGGGCGCACCGCAACCCGAGGTCGAAGCCCCCGTACTGAGGGAGAAGCCTGAGGCGATCCGCCGCGCGGAAGTTGTCCGTGAACGAACTGTACCACGACCCGCCCCGCACCACGCGGTAGTCACCCGTCTCCGGTCCTGAAGGATTCACCACGCCACTCAACAACGTGCCATAATAATCATTGGCGTACCAATCCGCCACCCACTCCCACACGTTCCCGCTTATGTCCAGCGCGCCTACCCATGATACGCCGTTCAGAATGCTACCTACCGGGGCTGTGCCTTCATCACCAAAACGAAAGCCAATCACCAAATTTCGATCCCATTCATCACCCCAGGGATATGCCAGCGCATCCGGCCCCCGCGCCGCATACTCCCATTCCGCCTCGGTGGGCAGCCGCGCACCTCGGCTCTCGCAGAAAGCGTTGGCCTCGTCCCATGTAATCTGCTCACGCGGGCGTTCTTCACCTGAAAAATACGAATCGTTCGCCGCGTCCCCATCAAAAGCCGCAAACTGCCCGTTTGTTACTTCGTAACGGTCGATCCAGAACGGCTCATCAAAGCACACCGTGTGTACCGGGCTGGCCCCCTCAAAGTCTGTTGTGCCCATCTCAAAGCAGCCCACAGGGACCAGCACCATCTCCACGCCGTCAAACTCCCACACAAACGGTTCCCAGTCATTGTTGCTGTCACCACCGAAAGTTTGTGCCCGTTCTAGCGCATCTTCGAGTTCAGGCGTCGGTGTTGGTTCGCCATCTTGAGCAACCACCCTATCAGCGACAGATCCCACCGATACCAGACCAATGGCAAACAATAACAGCATTGCTACCAACATGCCGTAGATCGTTTGTTGTTTCATATAACCCCTCCTGTTTGCCAATTCTACAAATTCCTATGCAGCAAGTTTGGCACACTTTTCACCTCTCGTCCAATCGCCTCATCCCCCTCGGTTTTATAGATTCCTATGCTGCAAGAAAGCACCTTCGGTGCAACCCAAAGACTGTCAACCAGCACCTCACATTTTATAAATTCCTATGCTGCGAGAAATTAACCCCGCAGCTCAATTTTATTGCGACCTGTCCGCCCCTGAACCGCACGCGGAGAGGGACTTCAAGCCCGCGTGTGCGCTGTCCATTGCACCACCACTTGACCCGGCGCACACTATACGATACAATGCTTTCAGAAAGTTCTGAAAGTTACAAAAGGAGCAAAAAACACGCGGAGGGAGGGGGGCGACCATACAAGGCCCGGCCTCCAATATATGAGGACTGTAATGCAGATTAAAAAATAAGCGTGGATATCCGGTCGTGCGCGGAACGGCCTCACCCCCCTCGGTCCCCCCTCTTCATCCAAGACAGTTCAATCTCGCTGGCGCTCGACAGAACCTATGGAGAGGGGGAAAGACGTGCTGCGCACACGGTTGACTCCCCCTTGCGCCATCTCGGTGTATAGACTGGGGAGATAGGGGCCGGTTTTCAGGCAGCCACGATATCCGTCTTAATTTCTTAAAGAGCATAACGGCCCTTGAGCGCCGTATACCAGGGCGCTTGAGCGTCCTTCGCCTGTGTGTAGCTAACGCGAAGCTTGCTTCGCGCGGGTTTACAGCCCTCAGCGATCCGCATCACCGCATAAATCCGAGATTGAGAGGAGCACCCGACCATGTCGTTTCCCGCTGCTGTGACCCACCTTGCCACCGCCGTACCCGCCATCGCGCCCCTGCTAGAAAACGCCGACCACGCCGACGTGAAGACCGTCACCGGCCCCGCCGGCCTGACCCTGCGCGAGTTCTTGGCGCGCGCGTTTTCGTACCAACCCGCGTGGATGAGCGCCCTACTCTACATCCGCCAGGGCTTTGTGCGACTGTTGCGCATCCCGCCCAGTGAAGTTCCCGAAAAAACGCGCTTCACCGCCGACGAAGTGCCGCTGGTCCCCGGCGAGAACTTTCTATTCTTCGTCACGCAAGACGCGGAGGAGGAGCATTACTGGATCGGATGCGCGGAGGACAAGCATCTGGATGCGTGGATCGTAGTCGTGGTGGAGCCAGTGGACGCGCACACGCGGCACTTTCACCTGCTGACCGTCGTGCGCTACAACGCCTGGACCGGTCCCGTGTATTTCAACGTGATCCGCCCGTTTCACCACCTGATCGTGCATTTCTTCGCGCGTGAGGGGGTCAAGCGCGTGCCTGCGCGCACCACAGCATAACCACAATCACACTCCAGGAGGAGTATCTCATGCACCGCATCGACCTACGCCCGTATGCCGGGCAAATTATTATCGCCACCGCATTCCTACACGTCCTCGTCGGGATCGCGGCCTTCCCTGGCCCACTGCAAAACATCATCAACGACGGCGTATTCGACGCCGTTGGCGAACGCGATGATCGCAACGCCGCGTTATGGTTCCTGTTCAACGGCGCGCTGATGTTCTGGCTGGGGATCACTGTGCGCTGGAGTCAGGCGCAGACCGGGTCGCTACCGCCCGCGCTCGGCTGGAGCATGTTGTGGTTGTCGCTGCTGGGGACGGTGCTGGTTCCGGCGTCGGGCTTCTGGATCATGATCCTGATCGCGCTGCTGCTCATCGCCGTCGCGCGGTCACCGCAGCCTGCGTAAGATCAAAGAAGCAATGGAACGCACCTAACTGACTCCCCCTCTCCAACTTGATTGGAGAGGGGGCTGGGGGGTGAGGTTAAGTTCACAACAACCGCGAGAAGATGCCATCCTCCGTCGAGTAATCAAACATGGACGAATCAACATGCTCCGGCGGGTTGGCGCGTTCCCATTCCACCGCGCGCCGCATCGCTTCGATCCGGTTGATGGGCGCTTCAAAACCCAGTTCCTCACAGATGAGCGAAGTATCCACCACGAGTTCTTGTTCCATCCCGGCACGCGATTTCATGTCTTCGGGCAGTTGATAATCCGGGGCCGAGAACACGCGCCCGTTCCAACCTGTGACCAGCGCCATATCTTGCACCCATTCCGCCGTTGAGCGTGCCCGTTCCTCGCCCACGTTGTAGGTGCGCCCAACGGCGCGCTCATCTGTCACGGCCAGCGCAATCGCGGCAGCGGTGTTCTCCACATAGTCGCGTGTCCAGCGCCAGCGAGAAGTCTGCTCGTTCACCAACACTGCCGGACGGCGATCATCCATACGCTTGAGATAGACATACAACCGGTGCTGGTAATCACCCGGCCCATAGACCATTGGCAGCCGCAGCACTGTGCCCGGCAAATCGGGATCGTCCATCGTCGCGCGCTCAACCAGAATTTTGTCGTAATCGTCCAGCATACGGCGCGGATCGTCGGATGTGCGCGGGGTTTCGCCGCGATAGGGATAAAACTGTTCGCGCAGCGGGCTATCCTCGGTGAGCGGCACAGGGTCCGGGGGACCAGGTTCCGTACCGTTGACGCGCCCGTAAGCACGGTATACATCCTGACTGCTAATCGTCACGACGCGCCGCGCCACACCCCGAAACACCTCCATGACTGCCTGCGCGTGCGCCTCAGCGACCGGGATCATGTCCAGCACCAAATCCGGCGCAAGCTTCCGCAGTTCCTTCGCCCGATCCACTAATGCCGCGCGGTCGCCGTAAACATGGGTCACAGTCTTCGGCAGATCAACGTCGGCGGGATTGCGGTGGAACAGCCACAGCGTATGTCCAGCGGCGTGCAATCGTCGCACAACCGGCGGGCCAATAAAGCGCGTGCCTCCGATAATAAAAATACGCACGGATCAAACTCCTTTTGCACACCGGGCCAGCAGTGTGATGCGAAGCGTGATATGATCAAGCCAAGATAGAGACCACAGTGTAACATACGAGTACAATTAAGACTAAGCAGAACTCAAGATTTTGCAACCGAGGAGCAACTACCGTGTGGAAATCACTCACTCTCACACTGCTTGTGATCGCCGTGTTGGTACTGCCACTGGCCGCTGTGCTGCCTTCGGCAGTTTACGCACAAGACAGTCCCTTTCGCGTGTGGTACGCACTGCCGGATGGTAACGCCAACGCCATCGGCGCGCTGGCCGACGACTTCGCCGGTGATGCAGGTCTGACACTCGAATTGGAGGTCATCGACGCGCCCTTCCTGTTCGATAACGCGGTTGCCGCCAACGAAGCCGGGGCCGGACCCGACGTGATCATTGCCAGCAACAACGACGCCGATCCGCTGATTTCGTATGGCTTGATCGCACCGCCGCCCACACGCACCAGCTTTTTCCTGCAAGACCTACTCACCGCCTATCCCGATCTGGCGGGCACAACCTGCGGCAATACCGCGTTAGCCGAATGTCTGTGGCCGAATCTCGACACCACCGTTCCGCTGATAACGCCACAAGCACGCGCGATCACCATCGCGACCAGCGGCCTATGCAACGCCTCGCCCTGGTTGCCCTTCTGTGATGGCGGGGCGCTATTGATGACTCCGTTAGGCTGGGATTTCACGATCTATCTGATCAGCGCGGATTGGTTGGCGGAGGAAGGCTTAGATGTGCCCGTTTCCGCTGAGGACGTGCTTGATCTGCGGCGTGACTATGCGCTCACATTGCAGCAAGCGCAACCAGGCCGCATCCAGACCGCACCGCAAGCCGGGTTCCCACCGGTCTATGTGCTGTCTTCCACATTGCTAGCGACCGATGCCGACGAGATAATGGAAAGCCTCGAAAGTTTTGACGCGGCTGCGTAC
>CBEVZO010000360.1:0-4867 GCA_965554365.1 uncultured Anaerolineae bacterium | reverse complement strand
ACTGCCGATCCTCGCCTGGGTGATCGAGCATCCCGAAGGGCTGATCGTGGTCGATACGGGCGACACGGCGCGCATCTCGGAACCGGGCTATTTCCCGCGCTGGCATCCGTATTACCGTTTTGCCGTGCGCGAATGGATCACGCCGGAGCAGGAGATCGGTCCGCAGATGCGCGCGAAGGGACTCGATCCCGACGCTGTGCGTTGGGTGATCGTGACGCATTTCCACACCGATCACGCGGGCGGGATGTACCATTTCCCCAACGCAGAATTCATCGTCGCACGCGCGGAATACACCGCATCGCGCGGATTGTGGGGCCAAATAAAGGGCGCGCTGCCACAGCACTGGCCGGAGTGGTTCCAGCCGCGCCTGATCGATTTCGCGGATCAGCTAGTGGGCGCGTTCCCGCAGAGTTTCACGCTCACCGAGACGGGCGACATGTATCTCGTTCCGGCAGAGGGTCACACAGCGGGGCAGCTTGCCGTGCTGCTCGATGTGGATGATCTGCGCTATTTTTTCGCGGCGGATATCAGCTATTCCCAGCAGCAGTTGCTCGATCAACAGGTGGACGGCGTCGCGCTTGACTATGCAGCGGCGGCGCAAACTCTCGCGCGGGCGTTGCAGACGGTGCAAGCGCAACCTACAATCTACCTGCCCAGCCACGATCCCGACGCGGCACGGCGGCTGGAAACGCGCGCGACGGTGCGCGTGTAAAATGATCGTGTGCGGACCCGTATCCATAGTTGCAGGACCAATGGTATGACTAACGAACCGGACCCCACATCTCGCGTGGTGTGGGCGTGGACAATTGACTTGAGCCAACGCAGAACGCGTCTTGTATTGGTCGTGTTGTTGATCGTGTTCATCGTGATTGTGCGTGAGTTGCAAAGCGGTGATTCTGGCACTGAGGAGGGGGCATCTGGCGCTGCACTGAGTGCCGATCTCCCGTATGTCGTCGCGCTGGCTCCGGCCAACGCCTTCAATCAGCAGATCGTACTCGCCGATCCCGGCTCCGGCACAGTGACGCCGGTCACGGAGGCCGCACACGGTGTGATCGATTACGCTGTCAGCCCATCGGGAACCCGGATCGCGTATGCGCAAAACAACGCGGACGAAACCGCCGATCTCTGGCTGCTCGATCTATCGCAGGGCGTCGAGCATGTCACCACGCGCCCCCTGACGCACTGCGTGAATGCGCGCTGCCGCAACCCGGCGTGGAGTCCCGATGAACGCCAGATCGTTTATCAACGTGAGGACTTTTTGCCGGAGCCAGGGCGCGGACTCAGCGATCCGCGTGTGTGGACGGTCGATATTGTCACTGTGCAAACGCAGTTGTTGATCAGTGATGCGCAGGTCTTGGGCGCGGACCCGGCCTGGTCGCCGGATGGCACGCACATCGCGGTGTACGATCCGGCGCTGGGCGGCGTGTGCGTGTATCACATGGTGGGCCACATCATAGGCGCGGAGCCAGACGTTGAAGTCGTGATCGACACTGTGCCGGAGACGGCGGGCGTGTGGTCGCCGGACGGCGGGCGGCTGCTGTACCCGTTCCTGGTGCGCAGCGTGCGCGGCGTGGAGTTCTACACGCACCTGGAAATTGCTGTTATCACGCACGACAGCCGTGTGCCGGTCACTGGCCCCTATGATACGCCTATCGAGGAGGGGGGCGCGGACTGGTCGCCGGATGGACGCACGCTGCTGCTCGCGCGGCGCTATATGGACGAACGCTACACCGCCGGGAAACAGATCGTATGGCTCGATCTACTTACCGGGGCGGCGGAGACGTTGGTCACGGACCCGCAGTTCACGCACGCTGCGCCGCAATGGGACTCCACCGGGCGTTGGATCGTCTATCAGCGCTTCGATCTGGTGACGGTCAACGCGCAGCCCGAAATCTGGGTCTATGATACGGTCACAGGAAACACGCAGCTTGTGATCGAGAACGCATTCTTTCCGGGGTGGGGGCCATGAGATAGGTCGCAGCATGATCGTCAGTTTACCCCTATCCCCCCAGCCCCCTTTCCCCGCAGGCGGAGAAAGGGGGAGTCAGGCGGGTGTCCGCCGCGCCTTCCCTCCTCTCCATAGGTTCTGTCGAGCGCCAGCGAGATTGAACCATCTTGGATGGTACGCGACGTGTCGCGCGGGGACACGAGGGGGTTGAGGCCGTTCCGCGCACGACTGGATATCCGTGCTATTTACTTAAACGACAGAAGGGCGCTCCCCTGCGAACATGCCAGGGCGCTTGAGCGTCCTTCGCCGTTGTGTAGCTGCGGGGTTCACTCCGCAGCGATCACCGCCATCACAAACACTCCAATGCCCCACACATCCCCTCCCTGCGCCACGCCGCTGTGGTACAATAGCGCCGTTTTTGCGGGCGACAACACCTCTACGCCCGCCGCACAGTTGCAGATTGGTGCAACAATTAGTGACAGCGTACCCCGGCAGGCGCGTATAAATTATGTGAGCATCTGCATCGGCCCCGCTGAACATGACTAAGGGACAATTTACATGGAAGGTCGTCGAACAAATAGTAGCTGGACCAAACGCTTTGCGGAAGGTATCCAGGAATTACTGCGCACGCCGGTGCGTTTTGCCTTTCACCTGGCGGTCGCGCGGCTGATCACCCAATGGCGCTCGCTGCTGACGATTGTCGCAGGCACGGTTCTGGCCGCCTCTATTGGTGCGCTGGTCCCCCTCTACACCACCGCCGTATCGCAGGTCGGAATGACGCAGCGCCTCGATGAAGAGGACGCGCGCGACGTGCATGTGCAGGCCAACATCAGTTTGCGCGCGAGCAACTGGACCGCCGATCCTGTTGCGGAGGACACCGCAGACGCTGCGCCGGCGACCATTGACAATGGCTTGCAGACCATCGCTAGCGCCTCGACGGTGCTGGTACTGGATCATGTAGACGATGATCTCGGCGTGATCGAAGATTGGGTGGGCGACGTTGTATCGTATCTGGAAACCGAGGCGATGGGGTTATCGCAAGTCGCCCCCGACGGCGAAGAACCCGTGCCGCTGACCGGCGTCCGTGCCCGCCTCGCTTACTATGAAGACTGGACCGACTACGTGCGCGTGGTGGCGGGCCGCCTGCCAGACACCGCAGCACCGGAAGATGTCGATATCGAGATCGTCGTGGGCCTGAACGTCGCCAACGAACTGAATCTCGAAACAGACATGGTGATCGGCTTCGATCAGGGCATGGACGCGCGCGGCAACGTGGGACGCGGACACCCCAGCAGCCAACCTTTCACAGCGCGCATTGTGGGTGTCATCTCTCCGCTGGACGACGAAGCCGCGTACTGGATGGAACCGTCGCCGCTGCGCCTGATCGATCCGGGCCTGTGGGATCACGAGTTCGTGTTCCTGACCACCGAAGACGCCACGTTCCGCGTGACGACGGGCTTCGTGCCCGACACACCAACGCGCATCGGGTGGCGTGTGCTGTTTGCGCACGACAACCTGCCCTTCTCGCGCATTGACGAGGCACGCGCAGCGTTGAGCGTTTTCGCGAATAACATGGACGACACGTTCACCATCACCGACCAGGAAGATGTGTCACTGACCACCGGGCGGCAGGACTTCGGCTTCAACTATCATACGCGGCTGATCGACTACGACATCATTCGCCGCGAAAAAGATAAAGGTATCCTGCTGGACTACGCCAAAGAGCAAGAACTGCTCGCTGCGCCGTTTGGGCTGCTGCTATTGCAGGTTGGTGCGCTGGTGCTGTTCTATCTGATGGTGACGGCGGCCCTCGTGCGACGCGGTGAACGCCGCGAGATCGCGATGCTGCAATCACGCGGGGCGTGGGACAGTCAGATTTTGCTGTTTCGCGGGATCGAGGCGTTTATGATCTGCGCGCTGGCCGTGCTGATCGCGCCGTTCCTATCGCGCATCTTGCTTACGGCGCTGGGTCCGTCGGTTGCCAACACCGACGACTTCCCGCTGCCTCTGACCGCCAACGTGTTCCTCTTTGCGGGGTTTGCGTCAACCGTGACCTTCTTCGCGCTGATGGGGACGCTCACGCCGGTACTCAAGCTCCCGTTGGTGCTGGCAGGTGGCGCAGCCTCCCGCAGCGACAAGCAACTCTGGTGGCAGAAATACTACATTGACGCGATCCTCGCGCTGGTGGGCGTGGGCGCGCTGTGGCTGCTGGTCCGCACAGGATCACCGCTGAGTGATGTGAACCTGGGCGGCAAGCAAGCCGACCCGCTGATGCTGATGGCTCCGGCGCTGCTGTTCCTGGCGCTAGGTAGTCTCGCGCTGCGCTTCTTCCCCATTCTGGCGGGACTGGCGTCACGCGCGGCGGCCTCCGGGCGTGGACTGCTCAGCGCATGGGCCACCTGGCAGCTCAGCCGTGAACCGATCCACTACGGGCGTATCACGTTTTTGCTGGCGCTGGCGATTGGTATCGGCTGGTTCGCGACGAGCTTCCGCGCGACCGTGACCAACAGCCACGACGATCAAGCGAAATACCGCGTGGGGACAGACATGCGTCTCGTGGAACGCGATACCAGCCTGAACACCAACCGCGCCCGCACCGTCGAATACTACGAAGGTCTGACCGATGTCGCCCAGGCCAGCAGCACCTACCGTGTCATCAACGCCAACCTCAGCACCAGTCTGACGGGCGACCTGCGCGGCACGATCCTGGGCATCAACCCGGAAACCTTCGGCGAAACACTGTACTGGCGCTCCGACCTGGGATCAATCTACACCCCGCGTCACCCCTCGGACCCGCCGCCGCTTCCCACACCGGGCCATACACTACCCGATGTTCCGGCGCAGATCGGCATGTGGGCGCGCTTTGAAGTCAGCCGCTTCTTTGGCGGGAACGATCAACTGTTCCAACAGAGCGTGGGA